>NZ_JAZLLZ010000183.1:0-17271 GCF_045598405.1 Sodaliphilus sp. | reverse complement strand
TCGATTTCTTGAACATGTCTATGTGCTTGATTTTCTATACAAATATACGCATTTTTCTCCAGATCACAAAATTTCAAAGACCGATTTAGTGTTAAACTAACGTAATTTTAGTCATAAGTCGGCTCGCCGACTTTTTAGAGTAAACTCATAAATTAATAGAACCCACCTTAAGCCAGATTACCTAGAAAAAGAGTTTCTTTAAGGAATTCTTGACGGGATTAAACAGATGCAATGATATTCCTATCCCTATCACCAGTGCCAATTCTCAAAATTTATACAAATCGTTTAGGGTGATTGTTGCTTGAAAGACATCGGAATAGGCATTCCTCTTTATCCCCTTGGTTGTAAATAGCACAAGCCTTGTCGATTTACCCTCCACTGTGGTATCAAATGCTTCCTTACGTTTCAGTACCTTGTTGTATTCCGACTTTTCCAAAACATATTCGTGCATGCTGTATTTCGCCTCACAGATGTCCGTGATGCCATCGGCACGGTCTATCACAAGGTCAATCTGAGCACCTTGTTTCCTGTATTCGCTTCTCCACGAATAGTATTCTGTGTGCATACGATCAAGATGCATGGCGGTTAAAGCCTGAGGGATGTGTTGCATCAGCAGACGTTCAAAAGCCAATCCATACCAGGTATTCTGTGTGGGTGTACCAAGTGAAAAAGTCCAATAGTGTTCATCGCGAGTGCGCAGAGCCTCAAAGTAATGATAGAACAGAGAATACTGATCTACCAACTGATAAATCTGCCCGTTGTTTTTTGTTAATGAGTTCTTGCCCAACACAACGTATGAACGTATAAAGTCGCAGTATTCCAAATCTTCCAGCACCTTGGTCAGATGCCCATTATTGGCGGTTTTTAGTTTTTCGGCTATCTCTCCTCGCGTTAAACCTTTTTTGTTTTTGGCAAGCAGATTGACCACATCCTTATATTGCTTTGGATTGGTGAACAACGAAGAATACAACCTGCCATACTCTTGCTTCATTGTAGCATCTTTGGCAAAGAATAGATGATCAATGTTCTCTGCATACCCCTTGTCAGAATCCAGCAGGTCAAGATAATAAGGCACACCTCCCATAATCATATAAGTCTGAGCAACGAGTAGATTATCCCACTTCAATCCTTTCTTCCATAAGAATTGTTTTGTCTCGCAGAGATTGAATGCATGTAGATGCATTTCGTGCGTGATGCGATTGTGCAAACCGCCTTTGTTGTTAATAATGTTTCTTACCATCCACGATGTTGCACTACCACACACTATCAACTTGATATTGCTCTGCTTACTTGCCCATGTGTTCCAGAAATAGTCAAGTGCCTTGACAAACCCTGAGCAACGGGTGTCGAAGCAAGGCAGCTCGTCAATAAACACAACCTTTGCGCCTCTTTTCCCGCTTGCCTCTAGCACCTGTCTCAGTGCCACAAACATTTCCATCCATGTCCGTGGTTTCTTGCCTGTGTATCCATACAGCATCAACGAAGTGTAGAAAGCATCCATCTCATCTTTCTTTGTTCCACCGATGATACCAGAAGTTTCAAAAGCGAAGTTCTTGTAGAATTGTGAAACAAGAAAGGTCTTTCCGATCCTTCTTCGCCCGTATATTGCTACGAACTCTGACTTATCAGAATTTTTATATTTTGTCAAGGCATCCATTTCAGACCTGCGTCCTATGATAGTAGTCATAATATCAATGAGTTATTCAATAGGCACAAAGGTAATAATATTTTTCAAGGCATGCAAGAGTTTGGGCTAAACTTTACTATTTTTAATTTTTTTTAGCCCAAACTCTCGCATGAAATGATAAATAAACGAGGGAGTTTTTGCTGGGCAACAGTTAAAACTGTTTAGTTTGTTGTCCCGCCAGAGACAAGAGAGTGGCATCTATTTCAATTAACGAGCGAAATAAAATAGATTGTTGTGCTAAGCCCAATGTACCAAAAAGTAACAAAAGCAATCTGCTTAATCAGAAATATAATTCCCTTATTTATGATTAATCTGGTTTGGTTTGTTTCGTGAACAGAACCAGCCACCTCGTTGCTGCGGGGTGGCTGGTGTTGTTTTTCGGTTCGCTCTGGGCGGGTTATTTTTTGAGTTTTTGCTCAAGAAGCTTGATGTAGAATGCACCTACTACTGAGCGGTTCTGGAATGCGCGGTGATCGGGACGGCTGGTCCACACCCAGTCGCTCATGGGAACGCGTGAGGGTGAGCAGTTGTAGCCCTCGTAGATGGGGCGGATGAGTGCCTCGAAGTCGGCCTTGTCGGTTGCCAGGGTTGCGCTCCACATCACCCAGTCGGTCTTGGTATAGTCGGCACGGCTGTCAAGTGGCAAGCCGTAGCGGTGCTGTATTTTCTTGTAATAAGCAACCTCGGTTGCAGCCACCTCGGGGTCAAACACGTTGAATCCCAGCAGGTGGTCCCACACGAGGTTGTACTTCTGGCTCCAGGTGTTGGGGCGGTCAAACGCCAGGCGATAGTGGTCGCCGTCGGCAGCGTTCTTCTTCCACTCGGCAGCCATCCAGCGTGCCTTGTCCATGTATTCCTTCTCCACATCGGCCTTGCCAAGCATGCCTGCAAGGTAGCCGTAAGACGCTACGCCCAGGATAGCCTTGATAGCTAGGTTGGTGTTGTGGGCCGAGCGGCCTGCGAAGTCGTCGGTGCACAGCTGGTTTTCGGGGTCAAGGCCATATTTCACGAGATATTTGGTCCACTTGGTGAGTTCATCCCAATGTTTCTCGGCATACTTGGCGTTGCCTTCCACCTGTGCCAGCGCTGCGGTGGTGATGAGCATGTTGCCGCCCTCTTCCACGGGCATGTCGCCGTCGTAGGTCTGTCCGTTGGCTTGGGGATAAGTGCCCACATCGTGCGCGGGGAAGTCCTTGGTCCACTTGCCGCTCTCGCTGAAGTAGAAGATGTGGTTGAGCAGGCCCTTGGTGAGTTCGGGGCTGTAGAGCAGGAACATGGGCGATGAGGGATAGGTGATATCTACCGTGCCGATGGAGCCATTGCTGTAACACTCCTTCGATAGCCACAGCAGGTCGCCGTTGGGTGCCTGAACTAGCTTGTGGGCAGCGATAGCCTGGCGATAGACGGCAACGGTGAGTTCGGCATACTGCTTGCCGCCCACAGCGATGGCGTCGTCCATGAGTTTGTCGTCAAATGCGGTGCAGCGCTTGATGAGCGCGGGATATTCCTTCACAGCCTTCTTGAGCTGCGCGTCGATAGTGGTGTTGCCCTTGCGGTTCCAGTAGGGACGCAGGTTCTCGCCGAAGTATTGTATTGAATACATGTCGTCGTAAGCCAGGATAAAATATCCGGTGGTGCTCACCGCCTTGCCGTGCTTGCGTGTGAGTGCCATCTTGGGCGAGCCCTGCACAGCGCCAGTCGAGTCGCCGTCCACCCACAGCTTGCGCAGCGAGCGTCCGTTGCCCAGGGTTGCCACAGTGTTCTTGCTGTCGCCCAGCATGTAGAAGTAGCCCCAGTCGATGTTGCCGCCGTCGCCACGACGCTTGAGCACGGGCTGGTCCACGGTGCCCACCTTGTGTCCGGCGAGTCCGTTCTTGAGATAGGCGGTAGTGGTGGTCTTCTGCCAGCTCTCGTTCTTTGCCCAGTTGTCATTGGCTTCAAGGTAAACCTCGATGTCATGGGCCTTGCCGTCACGGCTGGTGGCAGTGTAGGTGATATAGTTCACGGGGCGAGACAGCAGGTCGAGGTCGTCCATGAGCAGCGGAGCAGTGAAGTCCACCTTCAGGTCCACGGGGCCAGCAGTGAAGGTGTAGTGGGTCTGTGTGGCCTGCACATCGACGCTGGTCTGCACAGCCACGTCATCGAAATAGTGACGCGGATCACGGTCAACCATGAACTGGTAGTCAAGCAGCGCATTGCCGCCACGATCCCAGCAATAAGCTGCTATGACATTACGTCCGGGCTTGAGCATTGCCACCTGCTCGGGGGCGAGCTCGTGGATCACGTGCTTGCGTGCCTTGTCGCCGGTGTCGATGATGGGTGCGCCGTTGAGATAGACAATGCAGTCGTCATCGTGGCTCAGGTCGAAGTATAGCGAATGCTCGCGTGGGTCGCCCTCGATGTTGACCACGCGGCGTGTCCAGATGCGACCGCCCTTCCACTGGGTGCGTGCAGTGTGCTCGCTCTCCATCGAGCCAAACGCGCCTGTGCCGGTCTTCCACGAGCTGTCATCAAACTCGGGCAGGAACCACGTGTCGGCAGGTCGCTCGGTGGTGTAGCGCGCTTCCCAGCCGTTGTGGCTGTCGTCGCCGGGCATAGGCTTGATTTCAAGGTCTTCCTTACCCAGGAAGCGATAGCACTTGCCGTCCACCTTGATCACGCCCAGCAAGGGGAACTCATGTCCGGTCCATTGCTTGACAGTGGCGTCGGTGAGGCGGTCGTTCATTGACCATGCGCTAGTAAACGGGTCGATGGTGATGAGAGGGACAGCCGGAGCGCGCAAGTCACTCTTTGCGCCGGCATTCACACTGGGGGCAATGGCAGCAGCGGCCATCGCAGCGATGATAAATTTCTTCATACTTTGTATTGCAGTTTTCGTTTTTACAAAGTTAGCGGTTTTTCTCTTATTTATTATAATGATAATACCATTTTACAACAATCTGACACGATAGTGTAACAAAGCGGCGGCGGGGGTGGAAAGATTTTTCGGCGTGCAACTTTCGTCTTTCGTGAAAATTTACTATCTTTGCATGAAATATAAACTTATAAACCTATATTATGAAACGAATTTGTTGCTTTGCAGCTGTTGTTGCTTTATTTGCTACAACGTGGGCAGCACCGCTGAAGGTGGCTTCGCCCCATGAGAAAATAACAGTGAGTTTTGACGTCGTTGACGGCCAACCCACCTACGAGGTTGCCTATGGCGACAAGCAGGTGATCAAGCCCAGCCACATGGGGTTTGACTTGGCCAAGGCCGACCTGCCCGGGTCGTTTGACAACATGGCAGTAGTGAGAAGCGGCGGCAACCTGTCGCTCAAAGACGGTTTCGTGGTCAAGGAGGTGAAGAACCGCAAGTTCAACGAGACATGGAAGCCCGTGTGGGGCGAGGAGAGCGAGATCGTGAACAACTACAACGAGATGGCAGTGACCCTCACCCAGCCCGAGATGCAGCGCACCATGGTGATACGCTTCCGCGTGTATGACGACGGCGTGGGATTCCGCTATGAGTTCCCCCAACAGCAAAATCTCAACTATTTCGTAATCAAGGAAGAGCGCACACAGTTTGCCATGACTGGCGACCACACCGCATGGTGGCTCGCTGGCGACTATGACACTCAAGAATATGAATACACCCGCTCACGCTTGAGCGAGATAAGCAAGCTGTTTGACGCATCGATATGCGGCAACGCATCACAGGAACAGTTCAGCAAAACCGGCGTGCAGACTTCGCTGCAACTCAAGACCGACGACGGCCTGTATATCAACCTGCACGAGGCTGCGCTGGTGGATTATCCTTGCATGAGCCTCAACCTCGACGAGAAGACTTTGACCTTCGAGTCTTGGCTCACCCCCGACGCCATCGGCATGAAGGGATTCATGCAGGCTCCCTGCCACACCCCATGGCGCACCATCATGGTGACCGACAATGCATGCGACGTGCTGGCATCACGACTCATCCTCAACCTCAACGAGCCTTGCAAGTATAAAGACACTTCATGGATCAAGCCCGTCAAGTACATGGGCGTGTGGTGGGAGATGATCAACGGCAAGGGTTCTTGGGCCTACACCGATGCCCTCCCCTCTGTGCAACTGCACCGCACCAACTACAACAAACTGGCTCCCAGCCCTAAACACTCGGCCAACACCAACAACGTGGTTAAATATCTCGACTTCGCTTCTAAACACGGATTTGACCAGCTGCTCATCGAGGGCTGGAACATCGGCTGGGAAGACTGGGCCAACAACAGCAAGGACTATGTGTTTGACTTCGTTACCCCCTACCCCGACTTCGACATCGAGTATCTCAACGAGTATGCCCACAGCAAGGGCATGAAGCTCATGATGCACCACGAGACATCATCAAGCGTGCGCAACTATGAGCGCCACATGGAACAGGCCTACCAACTCATGGACAAGTATGGCTACAATTCAGTGAAGAGCGGCTATGTGGGCGACATCATCCCCCGCGGCGAGCACCACTACGGACAGTGGTGTGTCAACCACTACCTCTACGCTGTGAAGCAGGCTGCCAAGCACCACATCATGGTCAATGCCCACGAGGCAGTGCGCCCCACCGGCCTGTGCCGCACTTATCCCAACCTCATAGGCAACGAGAGCGCCCGCGGCACTGAGTACCAGGCATTCGGCGGCACTCAGCCCGGCCACACCGCAATCCTGCCCTTCACCCGCTTGCAGGGTGGTCCCATGGACTATACTCCCGGCATCTTTGAGATGGACCTGAGCTATGCAGGCAACCCCTCCAAGGTGCTCTCAACCATAGGCGGACAGCTCGCACTCTACGTGACCATGTACAGCCCGTTGCAGATGGCTGCCGACCTCCCCGAGAACTACGAGAAGCACTTGGATGCCTTCCAGTTCATCAAGGACGTGGCTGTAGATTGGGACAAGTCGGTATATCTCGAGGCCGAGCCCATGGAGTACATCACCATCGCACGCAAGGCCAAGGGCAGCGACAACTGGTTCATGGGCAGCGTGGCAGGCAAGACCGCTCACGACTCGCAGGTGAAGCTCGACTTCCTGGACGAGGGCCGCAAGTATGAGTGCATCATCTATGCCGATGCTAAGGATGCCGACTACCTCAAGAACCCCAAGGCTTACACCATCACCAAGAAGACCGTGACCAGCAAGACTGTGCTCAAGCTGCGCTCAGTGGCCGGTGGCGGATGGGCAGTGTCACTGCGTCCATTGTAAACTAGACTAGGAACTAAGCCCTCTAGGCCCACTAGAAAGCCTAGAAGGCTTAGATAGACTAGCCCCCTAGAAAATAAACAAGCTACAATTTATATTAATTTAATAAGTGATTTTTTATTATGAAGAAATTTTACACACTTTGCGCAGCAGCGCTTGCACTTGCGTCAGCAAATGCACAAGAGTTCGTTTCTCCCGGCAATGGTACAACCTACACAATGGAAGTCCTGTCAAAGATTGCCGAAGCACAGGTAACAAATGTTGATGGCGCATGGCAGCTCAACGCCGATTTCACCATCAGCGCTGGCGACGTGCTCAAGATTCAGAACAACGAGGTCGTTAAGTTCAACGACAAGATTCAGGTAAATGTAGAAGGCACTCTCGACTGCACACCCGCCGACACCGCTCTCATCACAGGCGTAGAAGGCACAACCCCCAAGGGCTTCCGCATGTATGCCGACGACGCTAACGCAGTGCTCAAGAACACCCGCATGGAACAAGTGGGCATCACCTTCGGCTCTAAGAACGGCGCCATCGTTGCCGAGAACTGCACATTTGCCGACTACAACACATCCAACGCTAGTGGCGCTTGCCTCAACTTCAGCGCATCAAGCACCGGCAAGAACGTGATTGACGGCTGCACATTCGTTAACGGCGGTACTGCTGCCATAGGCAACGGAGCCAACACCCCCGTCGGCATCGTGATCAAGAACAGCGCTTTCCTGGCTAACAACACCAAGAACTCTAACCGTCCCCAAATCAACCTCACCAGCTACGGCACCGAGGATGTAGAGATCCTCGACAACGTCATCATTGGCGGACACTTCACCAAGGTGGGCGGCATCGCTGTGAGCAACATGATGGGCTACAGCTACTCTAACAAAGTAGTCGTTAAGGGCAACCTCGTCAAGGAAAACCGCTACGGTATCACCATGACAGGTCCGGTCAACATATTCATCGAGGACAACGAAATCATCGACAACATCTATGAGACCAACGCCATGAACGGCGGCAGTGGCCTCAGCCTCTATGACGCAGCAGGCAAGGGCAAGGTGTTCATCAAGGGCAACCACATCGAGAACAACCTGTGGGGTATCACAGTCATAGGCCAGCCCAACGTGAACGCTGGTAAGGTTGAAGATCCCGAGGCCGAGGATTACAACCCCGGTGACAACGTGTTTGTCAACAACGGCAACGGCGGCGTGCTCTATGACCTCTACAACAACGGCACAACCACCGTTTATGCACAGGGCAACGTGTGGAACGTTGACGAGCAGACCCAGGAGAAGATTGAAACCGTTATCTTCCACAAGGCCGATGACGCCAACCTGGGCGAAGTAATCTACATGCCCGCAGGCGACCCCAAGACTGCAATCAACGACGTTACCGTGGGCAGCACAGCCAAGGCTCGCAAGTATGTCGAGAACGGCCAGATCGTTATCGAAGCAGCAGGCATCAAGTACAACGTAGCCGGCCAGGCAATCAAGTAACAACACCTCCCCCCCCACAGGGGGACTCAACACGACCTTCAAGGTCACAACAACTAAGCGGATGCGTCATCATAGTGACACATCCGCTTAGTTGTTTTTTCCCTAGGGGGTGAAGGATTGAAATTAATTCCTAATCTAATATGTCAAACAACACACCTCCACGCTCGCCACACACATAGTTGCACTTTGCCATGCCTGGACGGCGAAGCTCAGTCACGACAAGCGGCTCGTGAGCCACAATGCGACGCTTTTGAGACTATGATTCTTGGCAAAACAGTCCTTGTTCAATACCTCAACCCCTTCTGGAATCTCGATATTGATCAAGCCACAGCTGGTGAAAGCATTTACAGGTATTTCCTTCATTGACGGCGACAAAACTATCGATGTGAGATTCAAACAACATGAGAAAGCAGCGGTGCCCACGCTTTTCATACTCTTGGGCAAGTGCACCGACGACAACAGGGGACAGTCGTGAATAGCATATGCATACAATATATCTCTTGTTTCCGCATCAGCGGGAAGCAGGAGTCGAGCAGAAGCGGAATTGGCTGCTAATATGATAGTAAATAACGTGACCAGTTGGGTTAGTGACCTTGAAGTGTCTAATACAAATACGATTGGATTTTTAAGAAGACGATAACATACCGAGATTGGAGTTCTTGCAATCAGTGCTATAACATGTACCCTGGGAAGAGAACACGGAATGAATGTACAACAGTGAGCCCAAGACAGCCAGTGGCACCAGCGTACCTATAAGGCTTGTGGACTCATCTGATACAAAGAGCACCGTAATTTCAACATCACGGTGCTCTGATTTTTGACCTCTGTGGAGTCCCTCACACAACCTATCTAAAGACATCTTGAAATGCAGAATCAGGAAAAAGTGTAATTTTATACCCCGGAAAAATGGGAAAAAGTGTAATTTTATAACGCTCAATTCCAAGAAAAAGTGTAATTTTGCATACGTAAAAATCAAGAAAAAGTGTAATATGGCTATGCTCTACAGAAAAATCAGCACATGTATTGAGGCTCATTTGCGCTCTGGAGATGACAAAATAATGGTCGTTGAGGGAGCTAGGCAGATAGGCAAATCATTTATTATACGTGAAGTCGGCAATCGGCTTTACAAGAACTTCGTTGAGATTAACTTTGCTAAAGACTACGAAACGGATGGTTTGTTCCGCAATATACACGGATTAGACGAGTTTTACATAACCCTGAGCATGGTTGCAGGAGGGAAATTGGGCGATAAGTCCGACACGCTTGTTTTCCTTGATGAAATACAACACTATCCCCAGTATCTGACCATGCTGAAATTTATGCGTGAGGACGACAAGTTTGCCTATATAGCTAGTGGCAGCTTGCTCGGTATCGCCCTGCGCAACACGGTTTCAATACCGATTGGCAGCATCATCCGCAAGCAGATGTATCAGCTTGATTTTGAAGAGTGGCTGATGGCCGAAGGATGGGGCAAAGATTCCCTTGATTATGTGCATGATTGCTACCAGCGACAAGCCTCTCTCTCAGAGGCACAGCACGAAAAACTGCTAGGCGAGTTCAAAAAATATCTGTTAGTGGGAGGTATGCCAGATGCAGTCAACACCTACATGGAAACCCACAATATCGTTAGGGTACGAGAAGTTCAGGAATCAATACGCAACTTATATAAAGAGGATGCAGCCAAGTATGAGAAGGAATCTAGCAAGAAACTCCTTGTGCGCCGCATTTATGACATGATTGTGTCTCAGATGGAAAACAAGAAGAAACGCATCGTGGCAAAAGATATCCGCGAAAAAAGAGGTGACAGATTTGAGTGGTTTGCCGAAGAATTTGAATACCTCGTATCTTCAGGCATAGCCCTCGATGTGCACGCTATCTCTAATCCAAAATATCCCCTGTCAGAGTCAGTCCACAAGAATCTGCTCAAACTGTATCTGAACGATGTGGGAATACTCACGGGACGATTGTATGAGTACAATATTGCTCCTGTGATGAAAGACGAGCGAAACATAAACCTCGGTTCCGTTTACGAGAGCGTGGTTGCTCAGGAATTGAAGGCACACGGGCACGATCTCTTCTATTATGACAACGCTAAGAAAGGCGAGGTTGACTTTCTTGTTAACAATGTGGCAGGAATGACAGTGCTACCCATTGAGGTAAAATCAGGAAAGGACTTTACTTCACACAAGGCACTGGACCGATTCCTTGCAAACAAAGAGTACAATATTCCATCGGGCATTGTGCTTGATAATGAACGTGAAGTATATACAAAGGACAATGTTACCTACATGCCTATATACTATATCATGTGCATAAGGCGTGCTGAAATTCCTGAAAGCAACAGTATTTTCTAAACCACAAAGTCGGCAAATCCACAAGTAGGAGAATGGCAGACTCGGCTCATTCTCCTTGTTCCTTGAATGATGCCGTATAGACTGGGAGCACTCGTTTCCAGAATAATAAGCCGTTGATTACTAGCAGTATTCCTGCTGCGATGCGGGCTGCGGTTTCGGGCATGAGCAGCGCGATGCCATTCATGTCGCCGCCTCCCACCATGCCGCATATCACGCTCATGTATAACGGGTCGAGCAACAGCATGATAATGGTGATGTAGTATAACACGGCACGCAGCAAACTACTATTCAAACGGCCGATACAACCTGCCAGCGCCACGAGCAACCATCCTGAAACCAAGGTTGCCACAGGTCCCATGAGGCAGAACACACCCATCTGCGTGTCGCTCATCATTTCGTTGTACACATCTATCTGAACTCCCATGACTCCCACCACATTGATGGTCTTGAACACACCCATGCACAAGGCTGTCACCAAGTGAGCGCCTTCGTGTATGAGATAATAGGCCAGCACTGCGGCTATGAGCCCTGCGTATTGTCTTGTCTTTTTGTTTGTCTTCATTGCATTAAATCTTGTCGTTGCTTGACTGCCTCATATAGAAGTATGGCAGCGCTTACCGAAACGTTGAGTGAATCGACGGTGCCCAGCATGGGAATGCGTATGTGGGCGTCGGCAGCTTCGCGCCAGGCGTTGGTGAGGCCGGTTGCCTCGGTGCCCATCACGATGGCGGTGGCACGCTTCATGTCGGTGTCATAGTAGAGGTGCGAGTCTTGCAGCTGGGCGGTAAGGATGGCTATGCCGTTGTCCTTGAGGAATGTAATGCACTCCTCGCTGCTGCATGCCACGCAGGGCACGCTGAATATCGCGCCTGTGCTGCTGCGCACCAGGTTGGGGTTATACAGGTCGGTGAGCGGGTCGCACACGATGACTGCTGTTGCCCCGGCAGCATCGGCACTGCGCAGCACAGCGCCCAGGTTGCCTGGTTTCTCCACGCTCTCAAGCACCACGATGAGCGGAGCATCGCCCAGCGCAATGTCGTCAAGCGTGAGATGACGCGTCTTGACCACCGCCGTCACGCCCTCGGTGCTGCCGCGATAGGCAATCTTGTCATATACAGCCTGCGTCACCTCGAAGACGGCGCTGCACGTCACTGCGGGAGGCTGCGGCAATATCGCTGGGCAATAATATACTTCAACGACCTCGAGGCCGGCAGCGGCGCAACGCTCCAGCTCGCGCACGCCCTCCACGATGAAGACGCCCTCGCTCAAGCGCAAAGCGCTTTTTTGCTGCAACGCCACCAGTCGCTTGACGCGGCTGTTGGCAAGGCTAGTGATTACGTTCTCTTGCATAGTCTATTGAGTAGTTGATATTTCGAGTTGTCGATGTTTCGATTAAACCTTTAAACTTTTAAACCTTTAAACTTTTAAACCCTTAAACTTTTAAACCTTTAAACCCTTAAACCTTTATCTCAAAACACCTGTTCCTCGTCGGGGTCGCTAACCACCTGGAAGTCATCGTTCTCGTCCTGGTAGTCGGTCTCCCAATACTCGTCGCTCCACTCCTTGCTGTCGGGGCCTATCATCTTGCCGCCGGCATTGGTATCCTCGTCGTCGTCAATCTCGATTACTTCTTCCTTCTCGGCCGAGAAGATGAAGTCGTCCTCGGCTTGCACGCGGTGACGCTCGTCGAGGTCGCGCTGCACGATGCTCTCGGGGATGCGGTTGCGCTCATCGTTGATGGTGCGCCACAGCACGTCCTTGAGCTGCGTGAGCCCCATCTGCGCCACGCTAGAGATGAACACGGTCTCCACGCCCTCGGGAAGCTCGGCACGCATCTCCTCGATGAGTTCGTCGTCGAGCATGTCGCACTTGGTGATGGCGAGCACGCGGGGTTTCTCCACGAGGTCGGGGTTGAATGTCTCAAGCTCATTGCACAGCACCTTGTATTCCTTGGCGATGTCGTCGCTGTCGGCGGGAACCATGAACAGCAGCACTGCGTTGCGCTCGATGTGACGCAGGAATCGCAATCCCAGTCCGCGTCCCTCGCTAGCGCCCTCGATGATGCCAGGGATATCGGCCATGACAAACGACTGCTGGCCGCGGTAGCTCACGATGCCCAGGTTGGGTTCGAGAGTGGTGAAAGGATAATTGGCAATCTTGGGTTTAGCAGCCGAAATCACGCTGAGCAGTGTGGATTTTCCCGCGTTGGGGAACCCCACGAGACCCACGTCGGCCAGCAGTTTGAGCTCCATGATCACGTGCTTCTCCACGCCGCGTTCGCCCGGCTGGGCAAAGCGGGGAGTCTGGCGGGTAGCCGTCTTGAAATGGGTGTTACCCAGTCCGCCGCGGCCGCCCTTGAGCAGACGCACCACCTGGTCGTGCTCGGTGACGTCGCACAGGAACTTGCCGGTGTCGGCATCATATACCGCCGTTCCGCAAGGCACCTCGATGGTGCGGTCTTCGCCGTTCTTGCCAGTGAGCTGGCTGTCGCCTCCGGCCTGTCCGTCGGTTGCCAGGATGTGGCGTGTGTACTTGAGGTGGATGAGCGTCCACAAGTTGCGGTTACCCTTGAGGTAAACGTGTCCGCCACGGCCGCCGTCGCCGCCGTCGGGACCACCCTTGGGCACATACTTGGCACGGTGCAGATGAGCCGAACCAGCGCCACCATGGCCGCTGCGGCAAAATATTTTCACATAGTCGATAAAGTTACTCTCTGCCATATCTTTTTTTTAACGAAAAACTAAAATGCTTACGCATTTTCACGAAAACGAAAAACTATAATGTTTGCGCATTTTCACGAAAACGAAAAACAGTTTCAAGAAGACAACTCGAAATATCGAGACATCGATTAAACCTTTAAACTTTTAAACCTTTACTACCCCTTTATCCACTTGATCACGTCTTTGATCGTGTGTTTCTTGCCGTAGAGCAGGATGCCGGTGCGATAGATGCGTGATGCAATCCACACGATGCCTGCCGCCGATGCGTAGAGAAGCACAAGGCTAATCAATATCTCCCACCATGCCACTTCAAAGGGCAGTCTCACCATCATCACCACAGGCGCGGTGAATGGTATCATCGAGCACGCCACCGCCATGGGGCCGTTGGGGTTGCCCACGCAGGCAATGCCAGCATAGAGGGCAATGATCATCACAAAGATGACCGGCGTGGTGAACTGACCGGCGTCGCTCGCCTGGTCCACTGCCGAGCCAAATGCAGCAAACAGTGCCGCATAGAGCACATAGCCGCCTATGAAATAAAGCACAAAGCAGCAGATGATGGGAACGTAGTTGATGCTGTAGATGCTTTTCATCACCTCCATCATCACATCATCGTCAACTCCCGCAGCCATCTGGGCGGCCTGGTTGCCCGTCATTGCGGTTGCCGACGGGTCAACGCCAAACACCACACCCATGATGCTGCCCATGACCATGAGCAGGACAGTCCACACGGCAAGCTGGGTGAGGCCCACTAGACCTATGCCCACTATCTTGCCCATCATGAGCTGGAAAGGCTTGCACGAGCTCACTATCACCTCCACGATGCGGTTAGTCTTCTCCTCGACCACGCCATTCATGATCATGGCTCCGTTCATGAGCACAAACATGTAGGTGAACAGCGACAGCATCATGCCCAGCACCATTGCCATCTCGGTCGATGTCTCGCTCTCGCCGTCACTGCTCCACTTCACGCTGCGCACATCGACTTTCACCCTGCTGTTGTCAATTATCTGCTGCAGGCCCTCGATGCCGTATGAGGCGACATGCGCACGAGTGATGGTGTCGCTCAATGCGGTGTTGATGGTTTCCTTGAGATTGGCATTGATAGTGCTTTCGCTATACACGTTCACCACAGGAATTGAATCGACTGTCTGGGGTATGACCACAACGGCTGTGATGTCACCGCCGCTCTTGTCGTAAAACTCGCGGGCATTGGTTGCAGTGTCGCCGCGCAGGGCCACGAAGTGGTAAAGGTCGGTGTCGTGTATCGCCTGGGCATACTTCCCCGTCTCGTCAATCACGGCAACAGTCTCAACGTCGCTTCCGGCATCGTTAAGATAGCCTATGAGCGCTGGCACACCGCCACACACCAGGATGAGCAACGGCATGAGCAACGTGGTGAGCACAAACGACTTGGACTTCACCATCGACATGTATTCTCGCGCTACGATAAGTTTCAGTTTGTTCATTGTGGCTGCTGTTTTGTGAGGTTAACCGTTTCGATGAAAATCTCATGCATGCTGGGCAGCACCTCGTGGAATCCCGTGAGGTTGCAGTTGTCGTTGAGCCATGACACTGCCGAGCGCACACCCACCCCGCTGTTGAGCTTGATGAGCGTCTCGCGCTTGTTGTCGCTCTTGCCGGGCAAGATGGCATACAGGTCATCATTGGCAGGCAGAGCCTGTCCGCCCTCAAGCGACACGGCGATGATATTCTTCTTGTAGGCATGGCGTATCTCGTCCACACTGCCCCGCAGCACTACCCTCGACTGGTTGATGAGCGTGATTTGCTCGCACACGGCCTCCACGCTCTCCATGTTGTGGGTAGAGAACAGGATAGTCGCGCCGCCGTCGCGCAGGGCCAGAATCTCTTGCTTGAGCTGCTCGGCATTCACCGGATCAAATCCCGAGAACGGCTCGTCAAAGATGAGCAGCTGCGGACGGTGAATCACCGTGGCGATGAACTGCACCTTCTGCTGCATGCCCTTCGACAACGCCTCGAGTTTCTTGTCGGCCCACTGCTCCAGGTCAAATCTCTTGAGCCACGACCGGGCCTCGGCCACCGCGATGCTCTTGGGCATGCCCTTGAGACGTGCCAGATAGACTATCTGGTCAAGGACTTTCATCTTCTTGTACAGACCGCGCTCCTCGGGCAAGTAGCCTATGCGTGTCACGTCGTCGTCAACGATGGGGCGTCCGTCAAGCAGCACCTCGCCACTGTCCTGGCGCGTGATGCGGTTGATGATGCGAATGAGCGACGTCTTGCCGGCGCCATTGGGCCCCAGCAAGCCATAGATGCACCCCTTGGGCACACTGATCGTCACCCCATCGAGAGCAGTATGCCCCGAGTAACGCTTCACGACATCTTTTATTTCAATGAAATTCATAATGGCTCAACTTGTTTCTCTAGAATTTCTAGATATCTAGGCTATATACAATCAAAGAGCCTATAGTTCCCGCAACAGGGACTCAATTAGGCTCTTTTCTTGACAATTCTTGTTGTTATTCTTCTACGTCGGCAGTCTGCATAGTGGTGAACACGCTCTGCACGTCTTCATCCTCCTCCACAACCTCGATAAGTGCCTCAACCTGAGCGGCCTGCTCAGCTGTGAGCTCCTTATAGTCGTTAGCCTCGTAAACAAACTCGCTGCTGATGATCTCGAAGCCGTTCTCCTCAAGATACTTCTGAATCTCACCGTTAGACTCAAATGCACCGCTGATCATGATTTCCTCCTCGTCCATGTCAACCTCTTCGGCACCGCAGTCGATGAGTTCGAGCTCGAGTTCGTCAAGTTCGATACCGTCCTTGGGAGTAACGTGGAAGTAGCACTTGTGAGTGAACATGAAAGCAACAGAACCCGAGTTACCCAGGCTGCCGCCCTTCTTGTTGAAGTAGCTGCGCAGGTTAGCAACGGTGCGGGTAGTGTTGTCGGTTGCAGTCTCAACCAGGATAGCGATACCGTTAGGAGCATATCCCTCGTAGATTACTGTCTTGTAGTCCTTTGCATCCTTGTCGCTTGCTTTCTTGATGGCGCGCTCGATGGTATCCTTGGGCATGCCGGCGCTCTTTGCCGATGCCATGAGGGTACGCAGACGTGAGTTAGTGTCGGGATCTGGGCCACTAGCCTTCACGCACATAGTGATTTCTTTACTGAATTTTGAAAATGCCTTGCTGTTTTTGCTGTTACGCGCCATGATGCGCGCTTTGCGATATTCAAATGCTCTTCCCATTGTGTAGTGTATATTTTATGTTTTTTGTTTTTAATTCTCTGTTTCACAGTAAATTGATACCACACCACGCACACATTGCGGCGCAACACGGCACAATTAACTCACAAAGATACTGCATTTTTGCCAATTTTGCAACTCTACCACTTGTCAAAAAAACGAGTGCTCCATTAAAAATACATCAAAAATACAGCCCAGGAACCATTTCACACAATCTTACCCTCGGCTTTAACTTTGGATTTTCCTTTAAAATCCAAAGTAGAAATAGTGTTAATCCCCAAATAATCAATGAGTTTTTTAAGAAAAAAACAGATTGGAAGATTTTCTCGGGCGAATCACATGACGACGGAGTCGTCGCACTGCATCGTAACCGATGGTCGCAGACCGTCGGAAAAGGACACGACCCAAACGACTTCGAAGGAGTCGCACCACAACCTCTCTATCTAGGGATATTCAGTTAATGCGTGATTTATGTGGGCGGTAATCGGAAGTGCGCGCTTCAAGAGTGTTCGGCGATGCTGTTCTCGTCTCGTTTAGTCTTTTCAGAGGCTAAAGATGCATTTTATGTATTTGTAGGGGCATGAC
>NZ_JAZLLZ010000182.1:0-14038 GCF_045598405.1 Sodaliphilus sp. | reverse complement strand
AACCACCAAGCACAAAAATGTGCCTGGCTACCTTCTTTTTGCCCAAGCTCACGCAAAAAACGGCAAAAACAACGCCAAATGGCGTAAAAAACGTTAAATTACACTCAATTTATTTGGATTTCAACATAGAAGACACAGAGGGACACAGAGATTTATTTCCTTTTGTTCTTTTCCTCTCGTTTTAGGCTTAAACCCATAATCCAATCCAATACTCTGTGTCCTCTGTGCCTTCGTGGGAGCCCGTGGGAGAAGTCGGGTTTTTCGTTTTTTCATCGTTCATTTTTCTTATTTCACAAAAAAATATTAACTTTGTGGGTTATAGCAACAACTCATTGCAACAAGTATGAATTTCAGAACCGAAATCAAACCGCCTGAAAACAGGGTGAAGCTGCGTCACAGTGATGCCGTGATGCTGCTGGGCTCCTGTTTCAGCGACAACATAGGCGAGAAAATGCGCGAGGGCATGATGCAGGCCACGGTCAACCCCTTCGGCCCCATTTACAACCCGCTGAGCATAGCATCTAGCGTGAAACGCATCATCACCGGCGAACGCATTGCCGGCATGACGCTGTTCCTGCAGAGCGGCGTGTGGAACAGCTTTGCTTTCCACTCGCGTTACTCGATGAGCAGCAAGGACGACGCGCTGGACCTGATGAACAGCAACATCGCGCAGGCCCACGAGGCGCTAAAATCGTGCCGCATGGTCATCATCACCCTGGGCACAGCGGTGGTCTATCGCCTGCTCTCTACCGGCGAGGTGGTGAGCAACTGCCACAAGGTGCCGCAGCACGAGTTCTCACGCGAGATGGCTAGCGTGCATGAGATCACACAAGCCTTGAATGAGACGGTCGAGGCACTACATAATTTTAACCCCGAGATGCAGATTGTGTTCACCATAAGCCCCATACGCCACATTGCCGATGGGCTCGACACCAACTCGCTGAGCAAAGCCATGCTGCGCGTGGCGGTGAACAACGTGATCAACGCCCACAAGGACTACACCGAGTATTTCCCCGCCTACGAGATTGTGATGGACGACCTGCGCGACTACCGTTTCTATGCCACCGACATGGTTCACCCCAGCGACGTGGCAGTGGAATACATCTGGCAGACGTTCCAGGCCACCTACCTCGACGACCGGGCGGCACAGGCTGTGGCTCGCTGCGAGCGCGTGATGAAACGAATCATGCACCGCCCCATGAGCAAGAACAAGGAGGTGGTGGACCGCTTCAACGCCGACACCCGCGTGGTGGTGGGGAACCTGGTGAAGGAATACCCCTATATCGAGAACATACGTGAAATCAAGAACCTCATTGACTGACAGATGAAATACTCCATTAGCGACATAGCACAGGTGATCGACAGCCGTGCCACAGTGCTCAACAACCCGCAAGCCACGGTGAGCACGCTGCTCACCGACTCCCGCTCGCTCACACAGCCAGGCGAGACCATCTTCTTTGCCATGCGCACTGGCATGGGCGACGGGCACCAGTATATATCAGGGCTTTATGCGCAAGGAGTGAGGAACTATGTAGTTGATACGCTCGAGGGTATCGAGGTGCACGACGATGCTAATTACATCGTGACTGCCAACACACTGGCAGCGTTGCAAAGGCTGGCACGCCACCACCGCAGCCGTTTCAACGACCTTGAGGTGATAGCCATCACTGGCAGCCGCGGCAAGACCCGGGTCAAGGAATGGCTCAACCAGCTGCTCGCAGCCGACTACCGCATCGTGCGCTCGCCCCGCAGCTACAACTCGCAGATAGGCGTGGCTCTGTCGCTGTGGAACATAAACAACGACACCACCCTTGCCATCATCGAGGCTGGTATATCGACCACACATGAGATGACAGCACTGCACGAGATGATAAAACCCACTATGGGAGTCATTACCAATGTGGGCGACGAGCATGACGAGGGATTTGAGACGATGGACGAGAAGATTAAGGAGAAATCCTTGATACTTGAAGGGTGCAACAAGTGCATCTACTGCGGTGATGATGAGCGCATTAAAAAGCAGTTACCTCACATTAGCCACCCTCTTGATGTAAAGGTTGAGGAATCTACCATATTTTACACACACGACGGGTGCCGCTACCAGGCAACGATACCTTTCAAGGCTCCGGTCGATATAGAGAACGCTGTCACTTGCCTGAGCGTGATGCTGGCGCTGGGCATTGCCCCCAGCGTGATTGCCGAGCGTATGGCACGACTCACCCCTGTGGCTACCCGCATCAACGTGATAGAGGGCGTGAACAACTGCACCGTCATTGCCGACGGCTACTCAAGCGACAGCAACTCGCTGGCTCCAGCACTCGACTTTGTGGCACGCCGCACTGGATCAAGGCCTAACACCATCATCATGAGTGACCTTGACGACGGCGACGATGAGGCATACGCCCATGTGGCACAATGCTTGGCTGGGCGCAAGGTGTCGCGCCTGCTGGGCGTGGGGCCTGCCTTATGTAGCCATGCAAACATGTTTGGCGGCATCAATGCACGTTTCTTTGAAAACACAGCACAGTTTCTCGATGCTCTGAGCCAGGGCGACTTTGAAGACGAGACCGTGCTTGTGAAAGGCGCTCCGGGCTATGACTTCGAGCTGATTCTCGACTTGCTTGAGGTGAAACGCCACCAGACGGTCGAAGAAGTGGACCTCAATGCGCTTGCCCACAATTTCAAGTTCTTCAAGTCAAAAGTCAACCCCACGACCAAGACCGTTGCTATGGTCAAGGCCTCGGGCTACGGCGCAGGCTCCTATGAGATTGCCAAGACACTCCAGGACCGCGGTGCCAACTATCTCGCCGTGGCAGTGCAGGACGAGGGCGTGGAACTGCGCGAGGCAGGCATCACGATGCCCATCATCGTGCTCAACCCCTCGGTGGTCAACTACAAGGCGATGTTCCGCTACAACCTCGAGCCCGAGGTTTATAGCCTGGAGGAATGTCGCGAACTCATCAAGGAAGGCACCCGCTGCGGAGTGAAAAACCACGCCGTGCACATCAAGATAGACACCGGCATGCACCGCCTGGGCTTCACGCTCGAGCAACTGCCTGCCCTCATCGAGCTGCTAGGCAGCCAGGACGTGCTGCGCCCGGCATCGGTGTTCTCTCACCTGTGCGTCGCCGACGAACCCGAGCAAGACGACTACACACTGCAACAGATAGCATACTTCACCCGCTGCGTGGAACTGCTGCAATCGCACTGCGACCATCACCTGCTGCGACACATACTCAACACCAGCGGCATCGTGCGTTTCCCGCAATATCAGCTCGACATGGTGCGCATAGGCATCGGCCTGTATGGAATCAAGACCGTCTTTGACGGCAGCGAGGACGCACTCCTGCCCGTGTCATCGCTCAAATCGGTGATCATCAGCATCAAGGAGTGGCCCGCAGGCACAACGGTGGGATATGGCCGCCGCGGCGTGCTCAAGCGCGACTCGCGCATCGCCACCGTGACCATCGGTTATGCCGACGGACTGGACCGCCACTGCGGAGGCGGCAACACCAGCATGTGGGCGGGCGGACAGCGTTGCCCCACAGTGGGTAACGTGTGCATGGACGCTGTGATGATCGATATCACCGGCACCAACTGCAAGGTGGGCGACATCGTGGAAATATTCGGCAACCACATCCCCGTGGAGGAATTGAGCGACGCACGCGGCACCATACCCTACGAGATACTCACCAGCGTGTCGCCACGCGTGAAACGCGTTTACTACCGCGAGTAGATTTGAATAAATGAGTAAAAAGTATTAATTTTGCACAGTGAAACCTGTATTGTTACAAGGAATGATCGAACGACACATAATTATTGACCGAGTTGACCCCGTTACTTTCTATGGTGTCAACAACTCTAACATTTCGCTCATACGCAACCTGTTCCCCAAGTTGCGCATGGCAGCCCGCGGCAGCGTCATCACCGTCATTGGCGATGAAGACGAGACCGCGCTTTTCGAGAAAAACATCAAGGAGCTTGAACTGTACTGCGAGAAATACAACAAACTCACCGAGGAAGTAATCATCGACACCATCAAGGGCCTCCCTCCCAAGGAGCTCAAGATGGACGATGTGATCATATATGGCGTCAACGGCAAGCCCATCAGCGGCCGTACCCCCAACCAGCAGCTGCTCGTTAAGACATTTGGCAACAACGACCTCACCTTTGCCCTGGGTCCTGCCGGCACTGGCAAGACCTACCTCGCCGTGGCACTGGCAGTGCGTGCGCTCAAGAACCGCGAGGCACGCAAGATCATCCTCTCTCGCCCCGCTGTCGAGGCTGGTGAGAAACTTGGATTCTTGCCTGGCGACATGAAGGACAAGATCGACCCCTACTTGCAGCCCCTCTACGATGCGCTCGAGGACATGATTCCGGCACCCAAGCTCAAGGAATACATGGACACTAACGTGATCCAGATCGCACCGCTGGCATTCATGCGCGGACGCACGCTCAACGACGCCATCATCGTGCTCGATGAGGCGCAGAACACCACCACTCACCAAATCAAGATGTTCCTCACCCGCCTGGGCATGGGGTCGAAGATGATAGTCACCGGCGACACCACCCAGATTGACCTGCCTCGCACCGTGCAGAGCGGTCTCATCCATGCGCTGCGAGTGCTGGGCAACGTCAAGGGAATAGGCAAGGTGGAATTTGAAAAGAAAGACATCGTGCGCCACCACCTCGTGCAACGCATCGTCGAGGCCTATGAGAAGCACGACGCCTTGCGCAAGGCCGGACTGCTCGACGACGAGGGCAATCCCGCCGAGGTTAACGGTGACCAACAAGCTGAAAGTTGATTTTTTAACTCCAAATATTAATTAAACAATGGCTAAAACATTAGTTCACACCGATT
Source organism: Sodaliphilus sp. (assembly GCF_045598405.1). Classification (NCBI taxonomy): domain Bacteria; kingdom Pseudomonadati; phylum Bacteroidota; class Bacteroidia; order Bacteroidales; family Muribaculaceae; genus Sodaliphilus; species Sodaliphilus sp. The sequence goes on along the minus strand of NZ_JAZLLZ010000182.1, from coordinate 9,177 downwards.
TTAATTTCGAGGGACAGCGCAGCGTCTATCACGGCAAGGTGCGCGATGTGTACAACATCAACGACGACATCCTGGTGATGGTCGCAACCGACCGCATCAGCGCCTTTGACGTGATCCTGCCCAAGGGCATCCCCGGCAAGGGACAAGTTCTCAACCAGATTGCCGCCAGTTTCCTTGATGCAACATCCGACATCGTTCCTAACTGGAAACTCGCTACCCCCGACCCCATGGTCACCGTGGGTCTCAAGTGCGAGAGTTTCCCCGTGGAGATGATCATTCGCGGCTATCTCACCGGCAGCGCATGGCGCGAGTACAAGAACGGCTGCCGCGAGTTGTGCGGTGTGAAGCTGCCCGACGGCATGCGTGAGAACGAGCGTTTCCCTGAGCCCATCATCACCCCCACCACCAAGGCCGAGGCAGGACACGACGAGAACATCTCTCGCGAGGAAATCATCGCGCAGGGACTCATCAGCGAGGAGGACTACGAGGTGGTAGAGCAATACACACGCGCCCTCTTTGCACGCGGCAGCGAGATTGCCGCCAAGCAAGGCCTCATCCTGGTGGACACCAAGTATGAGTTTGGCAAGCGCGACGGCAAGGTGATTCTGATGGACGAAATCCACACCCCCGACTCGAGCCGCTATTTCTATGCCGACGGCTTTGAGGAGCGCTTCGAGAAAGGCGAGGCACAGAAACAGCTTTCTAAAGAGTTCGTGCGCCAGTGGCTCATCGACAACGGTTTCATGGGTAAGGAAGGACAGCAAGTTCCTGAGATGACCGATGAATACTGCGAGAGCGTGGCAGCGCGCTACATCGAACTCTATGAGGAAATTACCGGAACCAAGTTCAACCGCACTCCCGACGACGTGGACCTCAACGCCCGCATCGAGAAGAACGTGAGCGAATACTTAGCACAAAAATAAATTGAGCAACAAAGTAGAACATATCAAGCCCTATGGCAATGAGGGCGACAAGACCGGGCAGGTGCGACAGATGTTTGACTCTATCGCACCAGCCTATGATTTCATGAACCGCGCCATGACCATGGGCATCGACAAGTGGTGGCGCAAGGTGGCAGTGAAGATGGTGAAGGCTACCGCGCCAAGGCGCATACTCGATGTGGCAACAGGTACTGGCGACTTTGCCATTAAACTCTACCAAGACATCAAGCCACAGCAAGTCACTGGCATGGACTTGAGCGATGGAATGCTTGAGGTGGCACGTCGCAAGGTCAATAGCCGTGGGCTTGAGAGTGTGATTGCTTTTGAGCAAGGCGACTGCTTAAAGTTGAAATATGACGACCAGTCGTTTGACGCAGTCACAGTGGCATTCGGCGTGCGCAACTTCGAGCACATCGAGCAGGGCTACCGCGAGATGCACCGCGTGCTTGCCCCGGGAGGTGTGCTGTGCGTGGTAGAACTGTCCACGCCTCAAAACCCGTTCACACGCTGGTTCTACGACCTATATACGCTACACGTGATACCCTTCATAGGGTCGCTCAAGTCGCACGACAAGAGTGCCTACCGCTATCTGCCCGAGAGCATTGCAGCCGTGCCGCAAGGCAACGATATGCTCGACATCATGCGCCGCGCAGGGTTCAGCGACTGCCACGTGCGCACGCTCACCCTGGGCACATGCAGCATCTACACCGCCCGGAAATAATATTTCCTAGATGATAATATTCCCTGTGTACTTCTATGCCTCTATGGGATAGAACTATAAAAAACAATATTTTTTTATTTTATGCTTATTTTCAGTGTATTTCAAGCGCAGCGCCATCACATAAATACGAACTAGATGCAGACTCCCTCATAGAAAAGGCGCTTCGCTTGAAATAAACTAAAAATTAACATAAAATTTATTCTTCGGTAATATCCTCTTGCTGCACATAAGTGCTAGCAGATATATTCCTGATGAAGATGTTTGCAGGCGGTAACATCAATACACCCTGCAAGGGCAAAAGAGTTGTTACCCCGCAAAAACTCTATTTGTGTATAGTTCCAACTCTGGAATCGTAAGGTTAATTTCATTTTTCTTTAAATCTTTTTAGGTGCAACGCATGCTACATTAAAGATAATTTGTAATTTTGCACTGAAAAAAATATTAGTGGTTATATAAACGAGGAAAAAAAATGGCACATATTAAGACTATCGGCATTTTAACGTCGGGTGGTGATGCACCTGGCATGAACGCCGCCATTCGTGCGGTCACACGCTCAGCAATCTACAATGGATTCAAGGTAAAAGGCATCTATCGAGGTTATAGGGGCCTCATCACCAACGAGATTGTAGATTTCAAGACACAGAACGTTTCAAACATTATCCAACAGGGTGGCACCATCCTCAAGACAGCCCGCTGCAAGGAGTTCACCACTCCCGAGGGTCGCAAGTTGGCTTATGAACACATGCGCAATCACGAGATTGATGCCCTTGTGGTAATAGGCGGCGACGGTTCGCTCACTGGTGCACGCATCTTTGCCGAAGAGTTTGACGTGCCCATCGTGGGACTTCCTGGTACCATCGACAACGACTTGTATGGCACCGACCACACTATAGGCTACGACACTGCCCTGAACACCATCATGTGGTGCGTGGACCGCATTCGCGACACCGCCTCTAGCCACGAGCGCCTGTTCTTCATCGAGGTAATGGGACGCAACGCCGGCTTCCTTGCCATCAATGGCGCTATCGCAACTGGTGCCGAGGCTGCCATCATCCCTGAGATTTCTACTCCCGAGGAGCAGCTCGACCAACTCATTCAGAACGGTTTCCGCAAGAGCAAGAACTCATCAATCGTGCTTGTTGCCGAGAGCCCCCGCACTGGCGGCGCTATGGCACTTGCCGACCGCGTGAAAGAGAAATACCCGCAATATGACACCCGCGTGACCATCTTGGGCCATCTACAGCGCGGCGGGTCGCCCACAGCCCAGGACCGTATCCTGGCATCACGCCTGGGTGCAGCAGCCATCGACGCTCTCATCGAGGGACAGCGCAATGTGATGATAGGCGACGACGACGAGAAAATCGTGTATGTACCATTCAGCAAGGCCATCCACAAAGACAAACCCGTGGATCCCGAACTGGTGGAAACCCTGCGCCGCCTTTCAATCTAACAGGACACTCATTGACCGAAATAGTGCCTCACGCAACGCCGCGTGGGGCATTTTTTGTTAATTATTGCGACAAACGGGATATTTGGTTTGGACAAATAGCAGTAATTTTGCAGCAAAATATTAACTTTGCAACTATTATTTAATACATGACACAACTCAAACCATATAAATTCCACCGCCTGCTCAAGAGCGTGCTCTGGGGCGGTGAGCGTATGGCCTATTTTAAAGGTCTTGAAAGCGATGTGCCCCGCGTGGGCGAGAGCTGGGAAATCTCGGGCGTCAAGGGCAACGAGAGCGTTGTCAAGGGCGGCGATGACGACGGGCTCACACTGTCGCAACTCATCGAGCGCCACAAGGGGCAGCTGGTGGGCGAGGCTGTGTATGCCCAGCATGGCAACCAGTTCCCGCTGCTCATCAAGTTTATCGACGCCGAGCAAGACCTCTCGCTGCAAGTGCACCCCAATGACGAACTGGCAAAGCAACGCCACAACTGCTACGGCAAGACCGAGATGTGGTATCTCATCGACCACAAGCCCGGCGCAAAGATTCTGTCGGGAATGTCGCAAGAGATAACCCCCGAGGAGTATGAGCAACGCGTGGCCGATGGCACCATCCTCGACGTGGTGGCCCAGCACGAATCGCACGTGGGCGACGTGTTCTTCCTGCCTTCGGGACGCATCCACGGCATAGGAGCAGGCAATCTCATCGCCGAGGTGCAGCAAACCAGCGACATCACCTATCGAGTATATGACTATGACCGCCGCGATGCCGACGGCAACGCCCGCGAGCTGCATGTGGAGCAGGCGCGCGACGCCATCGACTACACCGTGCATGACAGCTACGTGCTGCCCAATCCTGGCAACGCTGCTGGCGAGACCACGCTCGTGAAGTGCCCCTACTTCGACGTGCACCGCTTGATGCTCGACGGCGTGGACACAATCGACAACGACAAGGACTCATTCCTCATCGTCATGTGTCTCAAAGGTACCCTCATCATCACCGATGAGAACGGCCACGACACCCCCATGCACCGTGGCGAGACCATCCTAGTCCCCGCCACCCTGCACCGCCTCCACCTCGACGGCCAAGCCACCCTCCTCACCGCCACCGTGTGACGGAGGTGTAACTATTCAGCAATGGTATTTTGGGTAATATCCCCGCGCAGATCTCACTGATAACACTGATTTAATAATAACTGAAAGAAATTAAAATAACTCAACTTTAGCATGTAAAACCATTTGAGCCTCACCTATTTGATCCGATTAGCGTCCTGCTGGACGCAGTGCGTGTTGCATTTCTTACCCCACCGCCACTTCGTTCGGCGGTGGGGGTTATTCAGGTATTGTCCTGCCGGACAATAAATTAGCAATATTTATTATCAAATGCTAAAGTTGAGTAAAATAATTAGAATAATTTCTTATTCAGTTAAATCAGAGCAATCTGTTGTAACTATACTACAATAGATTTTTTTGCAGATTCCCCGCGCAGATCTCACTGATAACACTGATTTAATAATAACTGAAAGAAATTAAAATAATTAGAATAATTTCTTATTCAGTTAAATCAGAGCAATCTGTAGGGCACAGAGATTTTTTTACTGAAAGAAATTATTCGAAATTAGAAGAAATTATTTTTCTCCCACAAAGTATTGGATTAGGGGTTTATGCCTAAAATGAGGGGGAAAGACAAAAATAACATCTTGTAGGAATATAACTGCTAGCACTTTTGTGTAACATGAGGATGTTGGTAACTATTCAGCAATGGAACTCCCCGCACGGATCTCACATGATTTTGTAATGAGAGGCTGGAAGCCGACACGCAGAACCTTGGTTCTGCACATAACCCTGTCCTAACTGAGCGCAAGCGAAGGCTGGGCTGGGAAAACGCGATACACTATGCTGCGGTTGAAGACCGGTACCTTGCACGTTTCGAGGTAGGGGTCTTCAACCGCGCGTTTTGTCACACTTCACACCCCCACCGGCAGTCCGCAGGTCTGCGGCCAGCGGTTAACCAAAGTTACGACCTCCCTGAGGTCTAAAAAATCCACAATATATATATTTTCAATGAAAAAAACAGTGAGTTCAGTGAGATCCGCGCGGGGAGTTCCATTGGTGAATAGTTACGACGGAGGAGGGCATCGACACTTCCTGAGGGGAAAAAACTTTGTAGTACACAGCGACGCAACCATAGCGCCGCAATCCTCTGAGCCTACATAGAAAACCAAATCAGCCCGTCAAAATTGGGGCTAAATTGATTTTTTAGGTGGGTTTTCTTTGGTTTTTGCACTATATTTAGGTAATTTTGCATTACTACCTAAAGTAACAAAATTTTACGTTATTCAGATAAGTATGAAATTCAAGAGGATATTTAACAAAGAGTGGTTGAGTCTTCACCCATACACAAACGCAGACTCCGTAGATTTATATTACGTGAATCTTGCTAACAGAATAAAGAAGACAATCTTGGGAGGCATTAAATTTAATCCCTACAAAACGGAGGACAGCCTGAACGAGTTGTCATGCATGCTGACGGCTTGGTTTGAAGATGTGATTTCGCAGTTGGGGATATGGCAGGCGTTTACAACAGAATGCGAGAAGGTTTATGGCACTAGGCTGCCATTCTATGACGTGACACAGGAATATTATCCCGACGAGATAAATGTGCAAGACATCAAGTTCCTGCTATGGCATCACTTACAGACGTTGCAAGGATACAAGAGGATTGCCGATCCTTTTTCACCACACATCGATGGCCTGGCCAATGAGTTGTATAAGGTATTTGACGAGGAATATGAAACGGCTCCTGAGAATAATCGCATGCAGCAGTATCTCACTCAGGAACTGGAAGAAGAAGGACGGTTCGTTGGGTTCCGCAATATCCTTCAGTGGTTCCACACCCAGTGTTACCTGTGCCTTGACAACAAGAAGGGACTTGCCAAGGACATCGCTGATAACATTGACCATAGTGGCTCCATTTCCCCTGCATCTATCTCAATGGCAATCTATTCAGCAACAGTTTCGGACATTTTCACCAGGCACACTAGTCTGCTGGGCATGACTGCCCCTGAATGGATGAGCCGCATCTTCCATAGTGAACCACTGAAGACGTTTGCGAGTGAATTGAAATATGAAGGACAACACGATTTCCTGATAGAAGCAGAGGATGATACCTATGTGCACCTTATTCAGACCGACAAAGGAGAGCGCAGGCGTTTCAAGTTGCACAAAAGGGGAATCGACCAGCATTCCCTGCCCGAGGATGTGAAACCCGGGCACCGATGCCTTACTTCGCTTGTCTTTTTCGACGGAGAATATGTGCAAAATGGAGGCCTGTTTTTCGATGACCCCAAGCCTGATAACGACGCAATAGTAGAAGATGCTAACAAACAGGAACAACAACCCGAGAAAAAAGAACAAGCTAACTCTGAGCCGTATCCCGACTATGGTTTTGTTGCAGCCACGGGGGGCAAGGGGTACACATTCTTCGGCTCTAAAGGCGAAGCTATAGAGTTCTTCAACATGAATGTGCAAGGAATTCCAGAGGAAGTTCTTAGAATGGTCATAGATAGCACTAACAGCCCTACCCTATGCATTTATGACGAGAAGTGCGGACTTGTGACACTATCAATAGCAGAGTTCTTGAACTTCCCTGATAATCCTTATTACAAAGAAGCTCCTAGAAATATCAATCGCGTTATAGCGCTACTTTGTGACTGGAACAACATTCCGTACAGTGTCGTGTGCAAGTTAAACAGGCTAGGGATGCTGGATAGCGTGCGTCATTATCACTTCACTGGCACCGCCGAGGAGTTGCGCAAACACAATCAGTTTATCATCGACTACTTCTATTGCCAGCATCAATAATTCTAAATAATAAACAATGAACAAAGAGAAGAAAGAGGAATTGAAGAAACTGTTCTCGATCATTGACGAGAAGAAATTCTTAAGATTCGCCAAATCGTATGCAGGCAAGAACGATGCCTTTGCCGAAGCCATCATCGAGCATTTCCTGCCCGATGACAAGCCCATTGACTACAAGAAAGTCATCGCCGAGTGCTTTGCCCACAAGAAGAAAGGCAGGGCATCGTCGTGGAAACTCAACTATGACTGGGCGGTGATACGCAAGGAGTCAAAGCGCGTGATGAAACAACTGCAAATTATGGTTGACGCCGGCGACTACACCTCAGCCATCGACGGAGCATTGTTGTTTCTTGAAACATTGTGTATTTACTTCAACAAGGACAATTTCGAGTATGACTACAACACCTACGACGGCAAGGACTTCAGCGATAGTAGAGCACTGGCAATCGTGCGCAAGCTGCTGCTCTCGGAAGACGCAGGATTTACCAAGCCAGAAAAACTCCGGATTGTTGAACGTCTGAAGCAGATTAACAAGCAAGGCGTGATTGACGAATATCTGGATGGCGATGTAGAGGAACTGATTGACGACGCACAGGAGGAATTGCTGGATGACGAGCAGCTGCTTGCAGTGCTAGACGAGAAGATTGCGGCTGAGAGGTATGATCACGGCAAGGCTCTCTTGGTCATTCAGAAGGCCGAACTCCTCAATAGCATGAACAGGAAGGATGAAGCCGAGAAGCTGTTGAAGCAGAATATGCACATTGAGGAAATACGCAAGTATGACCTTGACAGGCTGATTGCTGCCAACAAGATGGAGGAGGCAATAAAGAAATGTGATGCCTATCTTAAAGAAAAGAATAGCCGCACCCAGGTGTGGATGGAATATAAGCTTGCCATTGGCGAGAAGACGAAGAACAAAGAACTGATGCGTCCTGCCCTGCAATGGCTCTGCGTTTGTGCAAATGCTTACACCGAGACAAAGATGGAGTATTGCACAAGGCTCAAGGCATTGTGCGACAAAGAGCAGTGGCTCAAGACGCGTGATGAGCTGATAGTAGGTATGGTAGAGAAGACCGATCACAAGGAACTGGGGTTCTGGCTATTGGCACAGGAGGGATTGAACGACCGTCTCTATGACTACGTCGCAAAGCTCCCATTATATAAAAGCTATTGGGACAGAACATCAGGCGGAGAAATGCTGAAATACTATGCTACGTTTGCCGATGTTTTCACTAAAGAACAGCAGGAAACGCTGGAGAAACGCATCTATGACTCCATCATGGACGATGCGACACATTCCAAAACAGAGAAAGACTATTACGGCATAAAATATGGAATTGAGAAGTTGTGTAAAGCACGCCCCGAGGCTCATGCCAAGGCTGTGACACTGCGCAATCAGCTCATCTCACTATACCCAAGGAAGCCGTTGTTCCTATCAATTTTGAGAGAAATAAATCTGTAGTTGCAGTTGACATCACTCTGCTTTAGCATGTAAAAAAACATTTGGTAATGATATACTCAACTTTAGCATATGGAACCCTATGAGCCTCACCTGTTTGCTCCGATTAGCGTCCTGCTGGACGCGGTGCGTGTTGCATTTCTTCCCCCACCGCCACTTCGAATGTTGGCAAAGGTTCGCTATCCGCGGCACCGGCTTCGCCCACTTGCCGTTGCACACTTTGCCGAACTCGTTTCGCTCATTCGGCGGTGGGAGGGAGTGAGCAACGGTAAGTGGGCAAAGCCCGTGCCGCGACCAGCGAACCTCCCTTAAAATGGAGGACTCTGTCCTCAAAATGATAATTCACTATCTGTGAGGTAATTCTATTTTGCTTGCAGAGCAAGCTATTTTCTAAGCTAAGCATAACTATTCACCAATGGAACTCCCCGCGCGGATCTCACTGATAACACTGATCTTTTTTCATTGAAAATATATTAACAATTAGAGGCTGAAAGCCGACACGCACAAAGCTTGCTTTGGGCACATAACCCCCACCGAAGGGAGTGAAACGACTGCCGGTGGGGGGGGTGAAGTGTAATAAAATCGCGGTTGAAGACCGCTACCTTGAACCCAGAAAGTCCATTAGAACAAATGAAAATATTTTGCTTCTCATTGGCGTGATTTGCACTATCTTTCGTTCATATATGAACCCATATATTCGCTCAATATAGCACAAATCCTGACACAATGATAATCTAAAATCTTGT
>NZ_JAZLLZ010000181.1:0-5796 GCF_045598405.1 Sodaliphilus sp. | reverse complement strand
CAAACATATAATATTTTCCCCGGTTTCCCCCCGCTCCCCCGAAAGGTCAAGTTCCCCGAGAGACAAAAAAGAGGCAAAAAAATGAGAAAATACCCATTTTTGCCCAGGTGCATACTTTGCATTTATTAACCAAATCTGCCCATTAGCAGACATAAATCAACTATTTTTTATAATCACGTTGATATTTTAGAAGAATTTAACGTTTTCATAACATTATTTTCTTTTATAGTAAAGAAAAAGTTTGTACTTTTGTCCCGCATTTCCTGCATGGGAGGTGTATTGGCTAGAAATTAACTATACATTATTAATAATAAATTAAAAATGGCAAATCAAATCGCAAAACCCGCTACCGGCAAACTTGGTATCATGGTAGTAGGTCTGGGTGCAGTTAGCACCACTTTCATCACTGGTGTGCTCATGGCACGCAAAGGTCTTGCTAAGCCCGTTGGCTCAACAACTCAATATGACAAAATCCGTGTAGGCCGTGGCGCCGACAAGAAGTACCTCAAAGTTAACGAGATCGTTTCTATGCCCTCGCTCAACGACATCGAGTTCGCTGCTTGGGACGTTTATCCCGCTAACGCCTACGAGAGCGCTATCAACGCCGAGGTTCTCAAAGAGAAAGACATCAACCCCGTTAAGGACGAGCTCCTCGCTATCAAGCCCCTCAAGGCTGGTTTCGACAAGAACTACGCAAAGCGCCTCGACGGTGACAACGTTAAGGACGTGAAGACTCGCTGGGAAATGGCCGAGGCTATCCGCGAGGACATCCGCAACTTCAAGGCCGAGAAGGACGTTGAGCGCGTTGTTGTGCTCTGGGCTGCTTCTACCGAGATCTACGTCGCTCCCAACATGGCTGTGCACGGCACTCTCGCTGCTCTCGAGCAGGCTATGAAGGACAACGACACTGCCAACATCGCTCCCTCTATGTGCTACGCCTACGCTGCACTCATGGAGGACGCTCCCTTCGTGATGGGTGCTCCCAACACCACTGTCGATATCCCCGCTATGTGGGAACTCGCCGAGAAGAAGCAACTCCCCATCGCTGGTAAGGACTTCAAGACTGGCCAGACTCTCGTCAAGAGCGGTTTCGCTCCCATCATTGGCACACGCATGCTCGGTCTCAACGGCTGGTTCTCTACCAACATCCTGGGCAACCGCGACGGTCTCGTGCTCGATGAGCCCGCTAACTTCCGCACTAAGGAGGTTTCTAAGCTCTCTACTCTCGAGTCTATCCTCGTTGCTGAAGAGCAGCCCGACCTCTACACTGACTACTACCACAAGGTACGCATCAACTACTATCCTCCCCGCAACGACAACAAGGAAGGCTGGGACAACATCGACATCTTCGGCTGGATGGGCTATCCCATGCAGATCAAGATCAACTTCCTCTGCCGCGACTCTATCCTCGCTGCTCCCCTCTGCCTTGACCTGTGTCTCTTGATCGACCTCGCTCACCGCGCTGGCCGCTGGGGTACACAGCGCTTCTTGAGCTTCTTCCTCAAGAGCCCGCAGCACGACTACACCCAGGACGAAGTGCCCGTTAACCACCTCTTCCAGCAGTACGTCATGCTCAAAAACGCTATCCGCGAAATGGGTGGATACGAAGCCGACGAAGAAATCGACTAATCTAAGATTCTTTTCATATTGTAAAAACAGCTATTGCGAGAGTAATGGCTGTTTTTCTTTTCCCCTAACCTCTCGGAGAACTCTACCCTCTCGGGGAACTCTAACCTCTCGGGGAACTCGCAGAACTCGGGGAGGTTTTGCCTCTCGGGGAACTCGGGGAACTCGGGGATTTTTTTTTGCCTCTCGGGGAACTATTATTAAATTCTGAAACTTGGACTCACCGCGCGCGGGAAGAAACCACTGCGTCAGCTATAATTTTAATTATTTTAATTTCTTTCAGTTTTCTCCCCTAACCTCTCGGGAAGAAACCACTGCGTCAGCTATAATTTTAATTATTTTAATTTCTTTCAGTTTTCTCCCCTAACCTCTCGGGGAGGGAACCACTGCGTCAGCTATAATTTTAATTATTTTAATTTCTTTCAGTTATTTCCCCGAGTTCCCCGAGTTCCCCGAGAGGTTAAGTTCCCCGAGAGACAAAACCTCCCCGAGCGGCAAAGTTGAAAAAAAGTGTACGACTTCTACAAATCGTACACCTTTTTTGCCTTAATCGTACACCTAAACATACAAGTCTTACAACTTTTTATATTATTATATATTACTTTTGTCGATGGAAAGACTCCCAATATACAAAAAAGCTATGATTACTATCACTACACTCACCGACATGCAAGTGCTGCTCATCAGCGTGGCAGCACTTGCCGCGTGTTTATTAATCGGATTGGCGATAGAGTATTTCCTCTCGCGCCGATCCCGCTGATGTTTTGAGACAGAACAATTAACTGAAAGAAATTATCCAGAATTATGATAAATTATTTTTCGGCACAAGAACTAAAATTTCTTCTAATTTCGAATAATTTCTTTCAGTAAAAATTTCCCCGAGTTCTGCGAGTTCCCCGAGTTCTGCGAGTTCCCCGAGAGGAAAGCGCGAGAGACACCGAAAACGGAATATTAACTAAAAAACGATATACGACATGAAACAAAAACTTTTACTTCGCATCACGGCACTGCTCGTTGCCGTCATGCTCATGCCACAGGCCGCCTGGGCACTGAAAGGTTCAGGAACCTATAACTCCCCTTACCTTCTCGAATTCGGACAGGACCTTGACTTTATTTCTGCTCTGTACCGTGACGGCAAGGTGGACGGCCAGTATATTTATATACGAGTAGTGGCCGATCTTTATGTGAATCACATTACCCCCATTGGCAATGAGGCCCACCCGTTTTTTGGTTCATTTTACGGAAATGGATATACCATTAATTTCATAGACAGCGAAATAAATTACAAGTATAGCCATTCTGGTATCCTCTTTGGATATGTAAAAGGTATAAGTGGTAGTGGTGAAGAACTATGTTCTATATGTAATTTTACAGTAAACGGAAAAATAAGTTCGAGTACCGCAGGGTTGACAAATATAGGCGGAGTAATAGGCACTGCTATTAACACATTTATAAATCGCATCACATGTAATGTTGATATTGATGTCAAGGGTGTTGCACAACATCATATCGGAGGAATTGTAGGTCATTTTGAAGGTTACGCTCCTATTCAAGCCTGCACCTATAATGGCGTTATCAATGCTGGAACCACCACCGACTGCGTAGGTGGTATCGCGGGATTTGTCCATGCTCAAAGTGATGCGTATATTGACCATTGCTGCAGTAGCGGCTCTATCTACTCTACAGGCTCGGAACCCACCTTAGGTGGCATCCTGGGGTATAATAACAATGAGAACAATAAGTTTAAGGGTCTTGCCGGTTGCTTCAGCAGCATGGGCCTGCACTATGCGGGTAAAAACACCCATGTGTGCGGCGTTGCCGGCCGCTTGAGGGCGAATGCCTCTAAAACCGAGAACAACTTCTGCCTCACCGACTCGTGTGGTGGCAAGCCCTGTAACACCGACGGTCCTTCTATCCCCTCCTCAAACAAGACTTGCACCCATGCCGAGTGCCAGAGCGGTTACATCACCTACACTCTCGCTAATGCGCCTTATATCTATGACATTTTATCCAATGCATATAACTGGGTGCAAGAGCTGGGCAGTGAAACATACCCTCGCTTGAGAAGGTCAGACCCCAGTTTTACTTATAATGGATTGGAACAATATCCCCCCTATGTCTATAAAATCCAGGACCGCAAGTGCAATGGTACCAACTATGGAACCCCCTACTATTCTAACACTAATAGTTACAATACTTATCACAATGGCAGCTGGGTAGAGCGCAAGGAACCCACCTGCACCGCAGCGGGTAATGTAAAACACTACCACTGCAACGATTGCGGCAAGAATTTTACAAGCGAGACCGGCGGCGAAATTACCAATGTGTCAATCAGTGCCTTAGGCCATGACTTGAGCAGTGCATGGGCGTGGAACGACAACGGACAGTCAACTAAGCTCACCGTTACCTGCAAGCGCACTGGCTGCACCCACAAGAAGGAGGCAACCGCTACCTATCCCAACGGCGGCATCACACGCCAGCAGAAGTCGGCCCCCTCATGCTTCGCCAAGGGCGTGAACACCTACACCGCCACACTCACCGTGGACAGCAAGAGCTACACATCAAGCAAGGACGTGCAGGACATCGCCATGATCGCCCATACTCTCAAAAGCACATGGGCGTGGAACGACAACGGACAGTCGGCAAAGCTGACCGTCACCTGCACCGCCACCGGCTGCACACACAAGAAGGAGTCAACCGCTACCTATCCCAACGGCGGCATCACACGCAAGCAGAAGTCTGCTCCCACCTGCTCGAAAATGGGCGTGAACACCTACACCGCCACCCTCACCGTGGACGGCAACAAGTACACCCAGACCAAGGATGTACAGGACATCCCCTTGTCCGGCCACAACTTTGCCGGCGGCGAGTGTGCAACATGCCACGAGCATGAGTACCTCACCTTCACCGCAACGGGCAGCGTGACCCTCGGCATCGAGAACAAGAACGGCAACGCGCCCAGCGTGGAGTACACCCTCGACGACGGCGCCACATGGACCACATGGGACTACACCGCAATCAACCTGACCGACGGCCAGAAACTGCGCCTGCGCGGCTCTAACCCCACCGGCTTCAGCAACCCCGGCAACGACGAGACCACGTCGATCTATGACATACCCTATTCGATATTTACCACCTCGGGCAGCGGAACCCTGGCAGCCAGTGGCTACCTTATGAGCCTCATCGACGTCCACAGCGCCACAACCGCCATCCCGTCGCGCGCTTGCTTCTACCGCCTCTTTGAATACAACAAGAACCTCACCACACCGCCGTTGCTCTCGGCAACCGCACTGACTGCCGACTGCTACCGCGATATGTTCTACTCTTGTACTAAATTAACCTCGGCTCCAGCGTTGCCAGCAACCACGCTCGCCGAGATCTGCTACAACAGTATGTTCCAAAACTGCCGAGCACTGAGCGAAGCTCCGGCGTTGCCCGCGACCACGCTTGCCGAGAACTGCTATGCGGCAATGTTTAGAAACTGCCTTAATCTCACCCAAGCACCCGAGCTGCCCGCAACCACGCTCGCCGAGTACTGCTATGATTGGATGTTCGACGGTTGCACCTCACTCACACAGGCACCAGAGCTCCCCGCAAGCACACTCGCCGAGAACTGCTATGCGGCAATGTTTATGAATTGTACCTCACTGAGCGAGGCTCCCGCTCTGCCCGCAACCACGCTTGTCTATGGTTGTTACACTAGCATGTTCTATGACTGCGCGAGTCTCAATCGCATAGAAGTAGCATTCACCGACTGGAGTAATTCCTATACTTACAACTGGCTCGCAAATGTAGCAAGCGAGGGAGAGTTCGTGTGTCCCAAAGAACTGCAACTCAAATTTGGTCCAAGCTACATCCCCGAGGGATGGACAGTGAAGCACAATGATGAACCCGAGTTTGCTACGGGCGACGTCAACGGTGACGGAATTATCGATGTGGTCGACATCAACGTGCTCGTGAGCATCACCCTGGGCAACGCCAGCGCTGACGATTACAACGGACGTGCCGACGTCAACGGCGACGGCGCTATCGACATCATCGACATCAACGCAATCCTCGCAATCATCCTCTAACCCTCTCTTTTCCTCTCGGGGAACTCGGGGAACTCGCGGAAATATTATTAATTTCTGAAAAATTTCCCAAGGAGCAAAAAATTTCCGCGAGTTCCCC
>NZ_JAZLLZ010000180.1:0-6569 GCF_045598405.1 Sodaliphilus sp. | reverse complement strand
GAACGAAAGATAGTGCAAATCACGCCAATGAGAAGCAAAATATTTTCATTTGTTCTAATGGACTTTCTGGGTTCGAGGTAGCGGTCTTCAACCGCGATTTTGTCACACTTCACCACCCCCCCCACCGGCAGCCCGCAGGTCTGCGACCAGCGGTTAACCAAAGTTACGACCTCCCTGAGGTCTAAAAAAATCCACAAAAATATATATTTCCAATGAAAAAATCAGTGAGTTCAGTGAGATCTGCGCGGGGAGTTCCATTGCTGAATAGTTACCAACATCCTCATGTTACACAAAAGTGTTGGCAGTTATATTCCTACAAGATGTTGTTTTTTTTTGTTTCCCCCATCATTTTAGGTCCATAACCTGATCCAATACTCCGTGGGGGAAGTCGGGATGTTTTGGCAAGTTTTGATGCGGTTGCCCTGCTGATGAGCGAAGGAAATTTGGTGGTTTCGCAATTTGTTAGTAATTTTGCGATGATATGATAACCGACGTTTTATACATCGTTGTCCCGTGCTTTAACGAGCAAGAGGTCTTGCCCGAGACTAACGCGAGGCTGCTGGCGTTGCTGAATGCTCTGGTAGAGGCTCGGCGTGTGTCGCCATTGAGCCGGGTGCTGTATGTCGATGACGGATCGACCGACGGCACTTGGAGCGTCATCAACACGATCTCGCATGGCCACGAGCAAGTGACGGCAGTGAAACTAGCCGCGAACGTGGGCCACCAGAATGCCCTTGTCGCCGGACTTGAAGCAGCGTTGCCCCATGCACACATCATGGTGACCATCGATGCCGACCTGCAAGACGACTGCGAGGTGATAACGCAGATGGTTGACCGGTATGAGGCGGGGTGCGACATCGTGTATGGCGTGCGTCGCGAGCGCAAGACTGACTCATGGTTCAAGCACACCACTGCCCAGGCATTCTATCGCACGATGGCTCACCTGGGTGTGAAGACGGTGTATAACCATGCCGACTTTCGCTTGATGAGCAGCCGTGCCGTGGCGCAGCTGATGCGTTACGGCGAGCGCAACATGTTCTTGCGCGGCATTGTGCCGCTGGTGGGCTACCGCAGCGACTGCGTGTATTACGACCGCACGGCGCGCACGGCAGGCGTGAGCAAGTATCCGCTGGGCAAGATGATTTCCTTTGCCGTCGATGGCATCACGTCGTTCAGCATCAAGCCCGTGCGCATGGTGTTCTCGCTGGGGCTAATCTTCCTGTTTATCGCATTCTGCATGCTGGTGTATGTGCTCATTGCTTATTTCACCCACCGTGCCGTGAGCGGTTGGGCTTCGCTCATCCTGTCGCTATGGTTCATTGGCGGCTGTGTGCTCATGAGCCTGGGCGTAGTGGGAGAGTACATAGGCAAGATTTATATCGAAGTCAAAGGACGTCCCCGCTACAACGTGGAGCAGACCGTCAATCTCACCGACCCGGGAAAAACGGAATTAAGAACTGACAGAAATTAATTTTCTATGTTCTAGTGAGATCTTTTGTTCTTATGTAACTATACACCAATAGGGTAATCTCACGCAGATCTCACAAATACCACGGATTTTTTTGTTGAAAATATATTGGCAATGAAAGGCTGAAAGCCGACACGCAGAACGTAGTTCTGCACATAACCCCCACCGCCGAGGAGTGAAACGACCGCCGGTGGGGGGGCAAAGTGTGACAAAACGCGCGGTTGAAGACCGCTACCTCGAAACGTGCAAGGTGGCGGTCCACAATAAACGGTATTGGTGTATAGTTTCAAAAAAAAGTATTGCTGTCCGGTTAAAGTTGCGAGAGTTGTACTAACTTCTCCAAACGCTGTCAGTTACAACACTTTGGTATAACCGGGGCTTGGTATAGAAAAAAAAGAAAATGAATTTTTTAGTTTATATGGCTCACGCCAAGAACCGTGCAGCGGTAAGTGGGCAAAGCCCGTGCCGCGACCAGCGAACCTCCCTTAAAATGGAGGACTCTGTCCTCAAAATGATAATACACTATCTATGAGGTAATTCCATTTTGCTTGCAGAGCAAGCTATTTTCTAATCGAAGCATAAAAATCATAATAAAAATATTTTCTTTTTTTTTTACCGGACAACAATAAAAAAACGCTCGTTTCACTTTTGCGACCCGATGGCGAGCAGAATCAGACCTATGAGCAACAGCAGCAGGTCCAGGGCCTTCATGCGTGCGTTCTTCTCTTTGAGCACTATCACGCCGTAGAGGAACGACACTATCACGCTGCCGCGGCGCATCATCGACACCACGGCAATCTTGGCGTCGGGTTGCGACAGCGAGTAGAAATAGGCGATGTCGGCAAGTGTGAGGCAAACGGAAATCATGGGTATGGTCCACACCCATCTGAATCCTTTGGGCTTGTGCCCAGTGAGATACATGGCAAGCACGATCGCTGCCATGATTATGGTCTGGAACAGCGAGTACCACGACTGCACTTCGAGCGGATTGAGCATGGTCATGAGGTGGCGGTCGTAGAGTCCGCTCAAAGCGCCCGTGACAGCGGCTCCCATGCTGCACCACAGCCACTTGGCATGCTCATGCGTGAATCCTTCCTTGCGCCCTAGCCGGCTGATGAACAGCAGCGAGCACACTCCCAGCACGATGCCGCCCCACTGCCACAGGTTGAGGCTCTCGCCGAAGATGAGCAGTGCGCCCACAAGCACCATGAGCGGGCGAGTGGCATTGATGGGGCCGGTTATGGTGAGCGGCAAGTGCTTGATGGCGGCATATCCGAGCGCCCACGACGACAGCACTATCACAGCCTTGCCCATGAGCAGCAGCAAGCCCCGCGTGGAATCGCCCAGCGACTGCGTCTCTTCCATGGCATCCATCACGATGTAGGGCGACAGCAGCAGCGTGCTCATCGCTGTGGTGCAAAACAGCACCATGAACACATCGTTGCCCGTGAGGGACTTCTTCTTGAAAATGTCATAGACGCCAAGCCCCAGAGCCGACATCATTGCCAGTAATATCCACATATTTCCAAGTTGCTAGTTGAAAAAACTCTGCAAAGTTACCAAAAATCCAATAACAAAATCGGTTCTTATTCAATTTAGTTGTTGCTTTTTTCGCAATTTGTTTGTAATTTTGCAAGTTAACGATTGAAATTAAAAAAACTTATATAACCGAATATGAAGAAATCAATTATCACATGTGCCTTGATGGCACTGGCAAGCATCGGCGCAAGCGCGGTGACTCCGCTGTGGACACGCTATGCACAGATTTCGCCCGATGGCAAGAGCATCGTGTTCACCTACAAGGGTGACATCTATCGCGTGCCTGCCGCTGGCGGCAAAGCCCTGCAACTCACCTCGCAGGCTAGTTATGAAATGAATCCTGTGTGGTCGCCCGATGGCAGGCAGATTGCTTTTGCCAGCGACCGCAAGGGCAATTTTGATATTTTCGTTATGCCGGCCGACGGCGGTGCTCCCACGCAGCTCACATTCAACTCGTCGAGCGAAACCCCGTGGACATTCAGCCCCGATGGCAAGTACATCTACTTCTCGGCAAGCATCCAGGACCCTGCATCAAGCATCCTGTTCCCCTCGGGCCGTCTCACCGAGCTTTACAAGGTGCCCGTGAGCGGTGGTGTCACCACCCAGGTGATAGGCACCCCTGCCGAGGAAGTGTGCATGGATCCCAAGGGCAAGTTCTTCCTCTATCAGGACCAGAAGGGCATGGAAGACGCCTTGCGCAAGCACCACACCTCATCTGTGACCCGCGACCTGTGGCGCTATGACTTTGCCACCGGCAAGCACACCAACCTCACAGCACACGCCGGCGAGGACCGCACCCCCGTGCTCAGCCCCGACGGCAAGAGCATGTATTTCCTGAGCGAACGCAATGGAGGTTCGTTCAACGTGTATAAGATGCCCATCGGTGATAACAAGGCAAAGGCTGTGACATCGTTCAAGGGCAATCCCGTGCGTTTCCTCTCTGTTGCCCAGAACGGCACCCTATGCTACACCTACGACGGCGAGATTTACACCCAGACCGACGGCGGCAAGCCCAGCAAGGTGGCAATCGACCTGTTCCACGACGACAGCGACCAGATCACTCGCATGACAGCCTCAAAAGGCGCTTCGAGCGCATCGGTATCGCCCGACGGCAAGCAGGTGGCATTCGTCTATCGCGGCGAGATATTCGTCACTTCGGTTGAATATAACACCACCAAGTGCATCACCGCCACTGCCCAGGCCGAGGATGACCCCACATGGGTCGATAACCGCACGCTCGTCTATGCCAGCGAGCGCAACGGCAACTGGCAGCTCGTGAAGGCCACTATCGAGCGCAAGGAAGACCTTAACTTCCCCAACGCTACCACCATCAAGGAAGAAATACTGCTCCCCTCAACCACCGTTGAGCGCGCATTGCCCAAGGCTAGCCCCGACGGCAAGAAGGTGGCGTTCATCGAGGACCGCACCAAGCTCAAAGTCCTGGACATCAAGAGCAACAAGGTGACAACCGTGACCGACGGCAGCACATGGTATGAGACCAACGGCGGCTTCAACTACAACTGGTCGCCCGACGGCAAGTGGTTCACCCTCGAGATGATAGGCAACCAGCGTGACCCTTACAGCGACGTGGGTATCGTGAGCGCCGAGGGTGGCAAGGTGACCAACATCACTTCTAGCGGCTACTTCAGCGAGAGTCCCAAGTGGGTGCTCGAGGGCAACGCTATCCTCTTCACCAGCAACCGTTACGGTATGCGCAGCCACGCTTCGTGGGGGTCGCAGGACGACGTGCTGCTGTGCTTCGTCAACCAGGAAGCCTACGACAAGTACCGCCTGAGCAAGGAGGACTACGAGCTGCTCAAAGAAGTAGAGAAGGAGCAGAAGAAAGAAGCCGACAAGAAGAAAGACGAGAAGAAAAAGGACGACAAGAAAGATGACAAGAAGGCCGACGAAAAAAAGGATGAGAAGAAAGACATCGTGGTGGAACTCGACGGCATCGAGGACCGTGTGGTGCGACTCACTCCCAACTCAAGCAGCATAGCGGGCGCCATGCTCACCAACGACGGCGAGAACCTGTACTACCTTTCAAAGTTCGAAGGTGGCTTCGACCTGTGGAAACTCGACATGCGCAAGCACAGCACCAAGCTGGTCAACAAGATGAACAGCGGCAGCGCATCGATGCAGATGAGCAAGGACGGCAAGGAAATATTCATCCTGGGAAGCACAATGAACAAACTCACCGTGAGCAGTGACAAGCTCACTCCCATCACCTATCAGGGTGCATTCAAGATGGACCTCGCCGCCGAGCGCGACTACATGTTTGAGCACGTTCACCGCCAGGTGGCTAAACGTTTCTACAACCTTAACTTCCACGGCGTGAAGTGGGACGACCTCACCGAGGTTTACCGCAAGTTCCTTCCCCACATCAACAACAACTACGACTTTGCCAACCTGTTGAGCGAATACCTGGGCGAACTCAATGTGTCGCACACCGGCGGCCGCTACTATCCCAGCAGCGGCGAGGCAACAGCATGCCTGGGCCTGCTCTTTGACCTCACCTACACCGGCAAGGGCCTCAAGGTTGACGAAGTGCTCGCCAAGGGTCCCTTCGGCAAAGCATCCTCCAAGGTTAAGCCTGGCGTGATTGTTGAGAAAATCAACGGCACAGCCATCGAGGGAGAGAATGACTACTCAATTCTGCTCGCCGGCCTTGCTGGCAAGAAGACCCTCGTGTCGCTCTACAACCCCAAGGGCGGCGACCGCTGGGAAGAAGTGATCCTCCCCATCAGCAAGAGCGCGCAGAACGACATGCTCTACAATCGCTGGGTCAAGCACAACGCCCACGTCGTGGATAGCCTCTCGGGCGGACGCCTGGGCTACGTTCACATCAAGAGCATGAACGACGAGAGTTACCGCGAGGTGTACAGCCAGGTGCTCGGCAAGTACAACAAGAAAGACGGCATCGTGATCGACGTGCGCTTCAATGGCGGCGGACGCCTGCACGAAGACATCGAAGTGCTGTTCAGCGGCAAGAAATACTTCACACAAGTCGTGCGCGGACGCGAGGCTTGCGACATGCCCAGCCGCCGATGGAACAAACCATCAATCATGCTCACCGCCGAGGCTTGCTACAGCAACGCACACGGCACCCCCTGGGTATATCAGCACCAGGGCATCGGCAAGATCGTGGGTATGCCAGTTCCCGGCACCATGACCAGCGTGTCGTGGGAGACCCTGCAGGACAACAGCCTCATCTTCGGTATCCCCATCATCGGTTACCGTCTGCCCGACGGCTCTTATCTGGAGAACACCCAGCTAGAGCCCGACGTCAAGGTCGCTAACGACCCCGCCGAGGTAGTCAAAGGCCAGGACGCCCAACTCAAGACAGCCGTCCTCGAACTCCTCAAGGAATGTAAATAAAACCACGCAGCAAACAAAGTGTGGGGAGGCATTTCTGCCTTGATAATAGATCCCCACCTTTAATAATCACAAAACTTGGACTGCCAGCCGATAAAGGTTTGGCAGTCTTGTTTTTTTTATTTATCTTTGCAAGCGATAAGTAATAGTTTGACACACTAAAATTTATAAACCTATGCTTACGGTA
>NZ_JAZLLZ010000179.1:0-2466 GCF_045598405.1 Sodaliphilus sp. | reverse complement strand
TCCGGCAGGACAATACCTGAATAACCCCCACCGCCGAACGAAGTGGCGGTGGGGGAAGAAATGCAACATGCACCGCGTCCAGCAGGACGCTAATCGGAGCAAATAGGTGAGGCTCAAATGGTTTCACATGCTAAAGTTGAGCTAATTATTTTAATTTCTTTCAGTTATTATTAAATCAGTGTTATCAGTGAGATCCGCGCGGGGAAATTACCCAAAATACCATTGCTGAATAGTTACTTTTAATCAAATACGATTGCAAAATTTACAAAAATTGTCAAAATACCAAAATTTGAAATGACAAAAACTGTCATTTTACCAGAATTTTTGCTATTCCTCGGGGAGTTGTGGCAGTGGATTTTTGTCGCTGTTTTTTGCGCCCAGGGCGATGAGTTTTGTGGCGGTAGTGTTGATGCTTTGTCCGCCAGAGGTGATCTTGCTGCGACCCTTTTCCCATGCTTTTGATGCATTTTCGAGAGCCTTGCCCATGTCCTCGTAGTGCTTCCAGAAGAGTCCCACGCGGGTGAGCATCTCATTAGCGAGCGCATAGACTTTCTCGTGGTTTTGGGCTTGCTTGATTTGCGTCCATGTGAGGTCCACGATGCGCAGCGCGGCATAGAGCGACTGCTCGTCGGCAATAAACACGTTCTGCTCCATGGCGCGCCGCCACAGGTCGGGCTGGGCGTTGAGCGCTGTCCACAAGGCTCCGCTGTGGGGGACGAACATGATGACGTAGTCCATCTTCACCTTGGGCGGCTGGATGTAGCGTGAGTAGTTCTTGCGTGCCAGTTCCTTGACGTGGCGGTTGATGCTCTCGACATGGGCTTTGAGATGTTGCTCGCGGCGGATGGGATCTTCCTCGCCCACATAGTCAATGAATGCGCTGAGCGACACCTTGGCGTCGATGATGACATCGCGTTGCTGGTCAAGGTGCAGAATCACGTCGGGGCGCAATGCCTCGCCATCGTCGCTCTTGAGGGTGTTGCCTGCGGCATCGCGCATTGTGGGTTGGTTGTCATAGTGTATTCCTGGGGTGAGTCCTTGCGATTGTAACAACTCGTCAAGAACACGCTCGCCCCAGATGCCTTGCAACTTGTTGCCAAACTGGAATACTTGTGCTAGCTTGTCGGAACTCTCCTTGGCGGCCTGGCTGTGACGCATCATGTTTTCCATGGTTGTTTTCATTTCGCTAGTCATTGACGCATGTTTCACTGTGCTCTCGTCCATGGCTTGTTTCATCCCGGCAATGGTCTCGCGCAAGGGGGTGACAATCTGCCCCAGGTCGCGGTTGCTCGACTGGGTAAATTCTTCCTGGCGCTGCTTCAGCATGTCGGCAGTAGCGTTTTTCATCTGCTCGGTTAGTCGCAGTGACATTTCGTTGAAGCGTTTCTCTTGTGCAGTCATTGCCTCGCGGTGCTGTTCTTCAAGTCGAGTGATATTGCGCTCGTGCTCTTGGCGCATTTCTTCCTTGGTAGTTGCGATGTTGTGTTCGTGTTGCTGGCGCAACTCCTCTTTCACGTTAGCAATGTCGATGCGAGCTTGTTCTTGTGCCGCACGTTCACGCTCAGTGAGCATTGTTACTTGTGCTTCAAGCGCACCACTGCGACTGCGGGCAATAAAATACCCCATCGCCACACCCACGATAATACCTAAAACAAATAATAAAATTTCCATGTCTTTTTCGTTACTTCCAATCGGGTTTTATAACAGCCCCACTCATAAAGATACTCTTGTAGCAAAGTTACTACATTTTACACTCCGCGAAGTTCCATTATGAACTCATCATAGATGTAAGTGTCACTCATTGTTTGGAGTCCATAACGAGGGTCAACTAACATTTCATAAACGTTGCTGTTGTAGAAAAGGTCTAGTGCTCGTTCGCTACTTATGTGCAAGCCATCAGCAATCATGATGATTATTCTTGCAATCTTTCGCCATAATACGTTATCTCTCATTTTCGTTTTATTTTTAGTTCTCATTTTCCCAGTTAATGAGGGTCTCAGCGATATCATCAGCCACATATTCAAGACTCTGAGTAGGAAGCAACTCATAGTGACCGATTAGACGGCGGCGAATAAGGTCTTGCTTTTGCAAGCGTTGTTCCATTTCTCGTCCACTGATATTAAGTTTCTTGGCTCCGCTTTCAATCGCCATTACTGCAAAATGTATTTTGCGATATGTATCTTCTGTCATGTTGTTTTGTTTTATTCGGTTTTACCATCCACAATTGCTTCTTTGCCATCTGTGGAATGTGTGTAAAAACTTTTGTAGCAAAGTTACTACATTTTGCATTAATCACAAAAAAAATCACAAGTAACTATTTATTAATGCAGAGTCCCCGCTCAGACCTTATTAAAATCTTTCTCTCGCACAAAGCATAAGGCAAAGAGAGGCTGAAAGCCGACACGCAGAACGCAGTTCTGCACATAACCCTGTCCTAACTGAGCGCAAGCGAAGGCAGGGCAGGGT
>NZ_JAZLLZ010000178.1:0-3060 GCF_045598405.1 Sodaliphilus sp. | reverse complement strand
TGTCTCTACGAGCCACTGATGCTTGTTGCGGCCTTGGCCTTATGAGAACAAGTTCTCAACGCCCAATCCCGCAACAATCATCACCCTGCGGGATTGCTTGCTCGCAAAACCAAAAAACACCGCTTCGCTGAAAAACAGATTATTTTTATATTTTCAGCTTATTTTCAGTGTATTTCAAGCGCAGCGCCACCGCCTAAATACTACCTAAGAGAAAAGGCGCTTCGCTTGAAATCAACTAAAAATTAACAAAAAATTTATCTTCATCAACACCCTCTTGTTACACCAAAGTGTTAGCAACAATATTCCTAATGATGTTCTTTTCCCCATCATTTTAGGCATAAAACCCTAATCCAATACTTCGTGAGAGATAAAAAATTTCTTCTAATTTCGGATAATTTCTTTCAGTAAAAAACCTCTGTGACCTCTGCGTCTCTGTGGGAGAGAGATAGAGGGTGGGGGTCAGGCGAGGTCTTCGCGGTGTTCAAAGCGGGCTATGGCTTGGCGCCACTCTGGCGAGATGCTGGCAGGCACGAGGGCTTTCACGTCGAAGTTCACCATCGTGGCAGCACAGCAGCATTTCACCTCGCCCGTGTCGCTGTTCACGAGCTGCTGGATGAGCACAAAGCTCTTGTCGCCCAGGCGGTCAACCTGGGTCTGCACCTCTACACGCTCATTGAACGTGGTCTGGCTCAAGAAATCGCAGTTTATATTGGCAATCATCACGGGCGGACGCTGCCACTTGAGGTCACCACCCGCCACACGGGTGAAGTAGTCGTTCTTTGCCACGTCAAATAGCTCGAAGTAGCGGGAGTTGTTCAAGTGGCCCAGCATGTCAATGTCGCTGAAGCGCAACTGCACAGGAGTGATGCAGTGAAAAGGATGTGTTGCCACTACCGACCCGTGGCGAGGTTTTTTAGTTTCGTTATCCATACTGATTTTCTGCATTGGTTAATGGTGAGTTCTATTAATTATGATATTTAAGTTTCGCATATTGAAACCTTTTGAGTATCAATAATTTGCTCCGATTAGCGTCCTTCCGGACGCGGTGTTTGCTGCATTTCTTCCCCCACCGCCACTACGTTCGGCGGTGGGGGTTATTTAGGTATTGTCCTTCCGGACAAGCAATTAGGAATATTCAATTTAACATGCGAAAGTTGAGTTATGATAAATGTTTATTAATTATTTCGGTCGCTTTTGAGTCTGTTTTAAAATCTACTCAAAACACCCCTCAAAATCGCCTCGAACCTAATAAAACACGATGTCGTGTATCACTTCGCGTCCCAGGGCTTCATTGACTAGTGCAACGATGCGCGAGCGGTTGAGCATCAACTCGTTGCGAAGCGGAGCACTGGAGAGTTGCACATGCATCACCCCGTCCTTGACCCAACGGCGCATGGTGTAGCGGTTCACTCCCTGGCCCACAATCTCGGGCCACAGGGCGCTAGCGCGGTGCTCGTCGAGCGCTAGGTCAAGATTCTCCTGCTTGAGATACCCGTTGATAATATCTCCTATCTGTTGTGCCTGCGTGCGTTTCATATATCCAAGTTAGAGTTAGAATTCACGTCATCGTCATCGTAGCGAAGCGCATCGTCATCGTTAACCATCCCGTCTCTCACCACCATCATGCAGTGTTCGCCCTGCAGGCGGTGCATGATCTCGTCGAGGTGAGTGCGGTTGGTGTCGGTGATGAAAATCTGCCCGAAGCGGTCGCTCGACACCACATCCACAATGCGCTCCACACGCTTCGCGTCGAGTTTGTCGAAGATGTCGTCGAGCAGCAGTATGGGCGTGGTGGGCGAAGCCTTGCGCAAGAACTCATACTGCGCCATGCGCAGCGCTATGGTGTAGGTCTTGCACTGCCCTTGCGAACCGGTGCGGCGCATGCTGTGGTCGCCCAGCATCAGCTCCAGGTCGTCGCGGTGCACGCCTCGGCTGGTGTAGCCCAGCACCATGTCGCGCTCACGGTTGGCCGCCAGCACATCGTGCATGGTGCTGCCATTGAGCACGCTGTCGTAGCACAAGCTCACCTGCTCGCCGTCGCCTGCCACTGCGTGGTAATAGTCCATGAAGATGGGCGTGAACACCTCTACCCACTGCCTGCGCGCCTCGTGCAGCCGCTGGGCGGCATCGCACATCGCAGCCTCCACGGTCTCATAGAGCAATGCGTCGCGAAAATCACGCCTTATCATCGAGTTGCGCTGTTCCAGGGCTTTGTTATACTTGATGAGGGCGTCGAGATACTCGGGGTTGCCCTGCGATATTATCTGATCCATGAAGCGACGACGCTCCTCGCTGGCACCCCTTATCAGGTCCCAGTCCATGGGCGACACCATGACCAGCGGCAGCAACCCTATGTGCTGGCTCAGGCGCTGGTACTCCTTGCCGCCGCGGCGCACCACCTTGCGCTTGCCGCGCTGCAACGACACCGAGATGTCCTCGTCCACGTCGCGGCGTGTGTACTTGCCCTGCAACATCATGAACGGCTCGCCGTGCCTTATCACCGACGCGTCGCTCTGGTTGATGTAGCCCTTGCAGAAACTCAAGTAGTAGATTGCGTCGAGGATGTTGGTCTTGCCCATGCCGTTATCACCTATCAGGCAATTCACGTTGGGCGAAAAATCAAGATGAGCCTCGGCCACATTCTTGTAGTTAAGAATCGAAATATTCCGTAAAATCATGTCTTTTGAAGCCTCAAATGAGAAAAATGTGCAAAATTTCACGCAAAAATACACATTTTTTTGGTGTATTCAAAAAAATATCTTACCTTTGCAACGCTTTTAACGAAGCGGGTAGATAGGTAAGTGGTTAAAACGGGCAGACTGTAAATCTGTTGGCATCAGCCTTCGGTGGTTCGAATCCATCTCTACCCACCATCAACCGGCAATCCCAATCAAGGGGTCGCCGGTTTTCTTTTTCTTTTCTATCTCCCACAGAGTTACTATGTTTGCAGTCGCAAATGACAAGAGGCTGTGAAAAATAGCCAGAACAGGCGGTAGCTTTTTCCGCTCAAAGGGGCTTTGCCCCGGCCGCTCGGGCTGTCCCCAGTGTGTTTTTCATAGT
>NZ_JAZLLZ010000177.1:0-4157 GCF_045598405.1 Sodaliphilus sp. | reverse complement strand
ACTTCACCCCCCCACCGGCAGTCGTTTCACTCCCTTCGGTGGGGGTTATGTGCCCAAAGCAAGCTTTGTGCGTGTCGGCTTTCAGCCTCAAATTGTTAATATATTTTCAATGAAAAAAATCAGTGAGATCAGTGAGATCCGCGCGGGGAGTTCCATTGGTGAATAGTTACGAATATGAGGGAGTTCTTTTGACTTATTTTTTTGTGGGATAACTGATTTCCTTGGGAAGAAGCCACGTCTTTAGGTGTGAGTGCGACCCCTTCGAGGTCGGTTGGTATATGTTCCTTTCCGACGGCCTGCGGCCATCGGTTACGATGCAATGTGACGACTCCGTCGTCATTTTACCCACCGGGGACAATGTGACGGCTCCGTCGTCATTTACCCACCGGGGGAAATGTGACGGCTCCGTTGTCATTTACCCACCGGGGACAATGTGACGGCTCCGTTGTTATAATAATATCACATGATATGGTAGCAAATTGTTTGCTGATTCGTTATTCCGTACCTAAAGGCACGGGCAATTATTAATCACATTTTTACAGCCATTTCGGCGTACCTATGGCACGCCTGCATGGCTGCCTACCATATCACATCCCAAGAGGGATGTTTCTGGTTGGTGTCGCGTTGCGGCCATCCCAGCGGGATCCCCAAAGGGATGTTTCACCTACTTTCCCATCCGTTTCTTGCTTCATCCACCGGGGAAATACGCTGATACCTTATTTTCACGTCTGGTGAGCTGGTATTAAAAAAGCTAGGGTGGCGCTTTGTGGGGTGCCACCCTAGCAGGGAGATATTTGTTTCGTCTTATTATTTAATCAGAAACGGGTTGTCATTACTTCTTTGAGCGGTTAGCAATCTTGTAGGCCACGGGAGAAGCGATGAACAGTGAAGCGCAAGTACCAACAATCACACCGAGGATCATCGCGAAGATGAAGCTGCGGATTGACTCGCCACCGAGGAAGAAGATAACGAAGAGCACGAGCAGTGTGGTCACTGAAGTCATCAATGTACGTGACAGAGTGCTGCAGAGTGCCTTGTTGAATGTTTCGTTCTGGTCCTGCTTGGGGAAGAGAGTGCGGTATTCACGCACGCGGTCGAATACAACCACGGTATCGTTCACCTGGTAACCGATCACGGTGAGGATAGCGGCGATGAACGTCTGGTCAATCTCCATAGAGAAGGGGAACAGTCCGTGGAGTGTGTAGAAACCGATAACGATGAATGAAGTGAACGCTACGGCAGCAAGAGCACCGATAGAGAATGCCACGTTGCGGAAACGGAGCAGGATGTAGAGTGCCATTGCGAGCAGTGAGAACAATACTGCCCAGATTGCCTCGCGTGCCATGTCGCTAGCGATGCTAGGACCAACAACCTCGGTAGAAACTACGCCTACCTCTGAATTGCTCACGCTGAAGTCTTTCTTATCCATCTTGCCGAGTTCGCTCTTCAAGCCGTTGTAGAGCTTGTCCATGATCTCAGCGTCAACGCCCTCGGCAGTGTCATCGATCTTGAAGTTGGTAGAAACGCGCACCTTGGTGTCGTTGTCGATGGTGATAACAGAAGTGTTAGCACCGGGGAACTCCTTGGCGAGCTGCTCCTCGAGCTGCTGGGTAGAAACGGCGTGGTCGAATTGTACCACGTAGTTGCGACCACCAGAGAAGTCGATACCGGGGTTGAGGTGACGGACGCCGAAGAGGACGCCGAACAATACAACGCAAACACCAACTGCAATCCAAGCAACCTTGGCCTTGCCCATGAAGTCGAACTGAACGTTCTCCATGAGTTTCTTGGTGAGAGGAGTGGTGAATGTCATGTTGCTGAACCAGCCGCGGTTGATGCAGAACTCCATAACCACGCGAGTTGCGAACACAGCAGTGAAGAATGAGCACAGGATACCAACAACCTCGGTCACAGCGAAGCCCTTGATGGGACCAGAACCGAGATTGATGAGGATAACACCTGTGATGATAGAAGTCAAGTTAGAGTCGAAGATTGCAGAGAACGCGTTGCTGTAACCGTCCTGAACAGCGCTCTTGAGACCCTTGCCAGCACGAAGTTCCTCCTTACAACGCTCGAAGATGAGCACGTTGGCATCCACAGCCATACCGAGTGCGAGCACGATACCGGCGATACCAGGCAGTGTGAGCACGCTCTGGAAAGAAGCAAGGATACCCACTGTGAAGAAGAGGTTGAGGATAAGACCGAGGTTAGCGATGTTACCGGCCTTAACACCATAAGTGCACATCATGAAGATCATGAGCAGGATGAGAGCGACGATGAATGAAGTGACACCCATCTTGATAGACTCTTGTCCGAGTGAGGGACCGATCACGCTCTGGCTAGCCAACTCAACGCGTGCAACCATCTTACCAGACTGGAGCACGTTGGCAAGGTCATTAGCCTCTTCAACAGTGAAGTGACCGCTGATCTGAGAGTTACCGCCGTCGATCTGAGTGTTAACATTGGGGAAAGAGTAAACCTGGTCGTCGAGCACGATAGCGACGGGCTTGCCGATGTTCTGGCCTGTGAGGCGTGACCACTGGCGTGCGCCCTCGTCGTTCATGCGCATTGAAACTACCTGACCCTGGAGGTTGTCATACTCGCTGCTAGCGCTAGTGACAACATCGCCGCTCATCTGAGCCTGGCCGTTGATAGTGCGGAGTGCGATGAGCTGAACGAACTCTACGCCGTTCTGTGCCTTCTGGGGCTTAACGGTCCAAGCGAGCTTGAGGTCGTTGGGGAGAGTGCTCTTGGCAGCAGCCGAGTAGATAATCTTGTTAACCTCGGCAGTATCGGTAACGAGAACGTTACCCACTACACAACTCTGACCGCCGGGATAACCAGTAAGCTCGGCGAGAGTCTTGCTTGTAGCAACCTTCTCAACCTTGGCAGCCTCGGCCTTTGTGCTGTCGGTAGCAGTTGAGTCATTCTCGGCCTTTGCCACGGGAGCGCCGTTGGCAGCCTGCTGGTTGAGTGCGTTGAGCGAACCCATGATCTCAGAAACCTGGTAAGTCTCATAGAATTCGAGGTTAGCAGCGCTCTGGAGCAGCTTAGCCACACGTTCGGGCTCTTTCACACCGGGGAGCTCGAGGAGGATGCGACCAGTACCCTGGAGCTTCTGGATGTTGGGGGCAACAACGCCGAAGCGGTCGATACGGTTGCGGAGCACGTTGTATGAATTGTCAACCATGCTCTCAACCTCGGCCTCGAGAACCTTCTGCACCTGGTCGTCAGTTGCATTGGGGATCTCTTTCACCTTGTCCACGTTGCGGAAGATCTGAGCGAGCTTGCCTTCGGGAGCGAGTTTCTTGTACTCCTTGCAGAAGGCGTCAACAAAGTTTTCCTGAGCGGCGAGGTTCTTCTGGCTTTCGAGCACGTTGTCAATAGCCTGGTTAAACTTCTTGTCGGGGTTGTTGTCAGAGAGAGCTCTCAAGATGTCGGGGACCGAGATCTGGAGAGTTACGTTCATACCACCCTTCAAGTCAAGACCGAGACCGAGTTCTTTCTCGCGCACTTGCATCAAGTTGTAATTGATGAACGGCCAAATTTTGTAAACAGTCTCGTTGTTCAAGGAGTCAGTGATCTCCTTAAGAGCCACACGATACTTCTCATTAGAGGTATCGGGGGTTTTAATACCAGCCGCAGCGAGTGCCTTCTGCTCTGCAACGTCCTGATAGTGGTTAGAAACCACGGTGAACGACAGGTAGAAGCCACAGATCAAGAGAAGAAATGCGGTAATGGTAACAATAAAACCTTTCGTTTGCATTTGTTTTTTTAGTTTTGTTATTAATTGTTATTATTTTATATTTCAAGCAGTTAACGCAGTCTAGAACACATGACTAGACCGCAATGCAAGGAGCCCTCTTGCCACAATGTGCGTTGCAGTGAGTCCCTTACACAACTTTTCAAGTTGCAAATATACAACAAATTATTCACGTAGCGAAATAATTGAAATGGTTTTTTCACTTCGCTTGATTTTTCTGATTTTTTTTCTTGAGGGGGATAGGGGGAGATAGGGTAACTATTCAGCAATGGTATTTTGGGTAATATCCCCGCGCGGATCTCACTGATAACACAGATTTAATAATAACTGAAAGAA
The DNA here is from genome assembly GCF_045598405.1 of Sodaliphilus sp. Taxonomy (NCBI): domain Bacteria; kingdom Pseudomonadati; phylum Bacteroidota; class Bacteroidia; order Bacteroidales; family Muribaculaceae; genus Sodaliphilus; species Sodaliphilus sp. Next base: position 58 of record NZ_JAZLLZ010000177.1, on the reverse strand, counting down.
ATTAAAATAATTAGAATAATTTCTTATTCAGTTAAATCAGAGCAATCTGTTGTAACTA
>NZ_JAZLLZ010000176.1:0-5879 GCF_045598405.1 Sodaliphilus sp. | reverse complement strand
GATTAGCGTCCTGCTGGACGCAGTGCGTGTTGCATTTCTTCCCCCACCGCCACTTCGTTCGGCGGTGGGGGTTATTTAGGTATTGTCCTGCCGGACAATAAATTAGCAATATTTATTATCAAATGCTAAAGTTGAGTAAAAAATCCACAAAATATATATTTTCAATGAAAAAATCAGTGAGGTCAGTGAGATCTGCGCGGGGAGTTCCATTGCTGTATAGTTACGGGTGTTGTCGTAGAATTAATTTTTTGTTAATTTTTAGTTGATTTCAAGCGAAGCACCTTTTTTTAGGTTGTATTTAGGTGGTGGCGCTGCGCTTGAAATACACTGAAAATAAGCTGAAAATATAAAAATATGTCTTTCAGTGATGCTTTTTTTCTATAGAAAGGGACCCGCGCTTTTCTGCAAGAAAGTTTGCGCAATACAGATTAATTGCTTAATTTTGCATTATGAAATCGTAATAATTACGATTTCATAATAATTGCAACAAGTTATGAAACAGATAAATCCATTCCTAATTGAAGGATATTTGTCGCCTGAATTCTTCTGCGACAGAGTTCAAGAAACTGCGCTTCTTATGGAGCATATAGGCAACCAGCGCAATGTGGCTCTTATTGCTCAGCGCCGCCTTGGCAAGTCAGGGCTTATTCACAATTGTTTCTACTCTGAGAAAATCCGCGAGCAATATTATACTTTCTACGTTGATATTTACGACACGAAGAATCTCTGCGAGTTCACCTACGAACTAGGTCGCGTGATTCTACAAACTCTCAAGTCTTGCGGGCGAAAAGTATGGGAGAATTTCGTAACTCTGCTGAAATCTCTAAAGACGGGCATTACCTTTGACATAAATGGCATGCCCGAGTGGAACGTATCAATCGGTGAGATACACACGCCCGAGTTGCTGCTGGATGAAATATTCTCATATCTCGAGCTGGCCGACAAACCATGTATTGTGGCTATTGACGAGTTCCAAGTCGTGGCCAACTACCCTGAGAAAACTGTGGAAGCGGCCCTGCGAAAGCGTATTCAATGTTGTCACAATGCCAGCTTCATATATTCTGGTTCAAAGCGCCACATGATGGCAGAGATGTTTGCCACGCAATCACGCCCTTTTTACAATAGTGCGGTACTTATGGATCTGGGCGTTATTGACCCCGCTCTCTACGAAGAGTTTGCTAATCACCACCTTGTTGCTAACGGTCAGCAAATATCATCTGAAGCCTTTCGCTACCTGTTTAACCGCTTTGCAGGCGTGACCTGGTACATTCAATATGTGCTCAATTTGCTATATGCCGACAAGTCTCGTGATATAACTTTCGAAAAAGATGACGTTGACTCTGCGATATCCACTATTCTGCAGCGCAACACGTTTGCATATCAGTCTCTTTTGTATCAACTCGCCCCAAAGCAAAAAGAAGTGCTACGCGCTATTGCTCGAGAGGGAGAAGGTCGGAGAATCATGGGGAAAAAGTTCCTGCAAACTTACAAGCTATCCTCCAGCGCTGTGCAAGGAGCTGTGAAGGTGCTGTCAGAACGCGACTTTATAACCGTTGAAGATGGCATATATTCTGTATATGACCGTTTCTTCGGGCTCTGGCTATGTCGCCCATAGCCACTTTTCCCGCAGTACCACCTGCGGGAGAAAGCAGAGGTAACACTACATTGATGACTTGTTTTTTTTCAGGGCAACCGCATCAAAACTTGCTAAAACTTCCCGACTTCACCCACGGAATATTAGATCAGGTTATGGACCTAAAATGATGGGAAAAAGGAAAAAAACAACATCTTGTAGGTATATAACTCAACTTTAGCATTTGATAATAAATATTGCTAATTTGTTGTCCGGTAGGACAATACCTAAATAACCCCCACCGCCGAACGGAGTGGCGTTGGGGGAAGAAATGCAACACGCACTGCGTCCAGCAGGACGCTAATCGGAGCAAATAGGTGAGGCTCAAATGGTTTCACATGCTAAAGTTGAGTATATAACTGCTAACACTTTTGTGTAACATGAGGATGTTGGTAACTATTCAGCAATGGAACTCCCCGCGCGGATCTCACTGATCTCACTGATTTTTTTTTCATTGAAAATATATATTTTGTGGATTTTTTAGACCTCAGGGAGGTCGTAACTTTGGTTAACCGCTGGTCGCAGACCTGCGGGCTGCCGGTGGGGGGGTGAAATGTGACAAAATCGCGGTTGGAGGCCGCTACCTCGAAACGTGCAAGGTTGGGGTCTTCAACCGCAGTATAGTGTATCGCGTTTTCCCTGCCCTGCCTTCGCTTGCGCTCAGTTAGGACAGGGTTATGTGCAGAACTGCGTTCTGCGTGTCGGCTTCCAGCCTCTCATTACAAAATCATGTGTGAGTGAGATCCGCGCGTGGTAACTATTCAGCAATGGTATTTTGGGTGATATCCCCGCGCAGATCTCACTGATCTCACAGATTTTTTTTATTGAAATTTCAAGAGTTTCGTGTGCCGTAAAATACCGCTTGCGCAGGTAAGTCGCGTACTTTCAGCACGCATTCCTTGTGGTTTCGATATCCGAGGGTTGCATTCGCTTCGCTCACTTCACCCCCGGTTATTGATAGTCGCACCCCGTGCGACCACGCACCTATCGGCGCGATAAATACCTTGTTCTCATGCATGACAACAATTCACAATTTGAAAAACTTGTGCTGAAAGTAAAATAATTATATAAATTCTGTGAAATCTGTGAGATCCGCGCGGGGTGTCCCTAATAACTCTATTGGTGAATAGTTACCCGCGCGGGGAATCTGCAAAAAAATCTATTGCAGTATAGTTACAACAGATTGCTCTGATTTAACTGAATAAGAAATTATTCTAATTATTTTAATTTCTTTCAGTTATTATTAAATTAGTGTTATCAGTGAGATCCGCGTCCATCTGATATAAAAATCACAAGCCCCCGATGGTTGACCATGGGGGCTTGCGTTAGAGGGGGGTATGTTGTCTCGTTATAGAGACTGCGTTGTCTTTACTTTACCACCTTAACGGTTGAAGTAGTGCCGTCGGTGTAAGTTGTAACCACGAGGTTCACGCCCTGGAAGGGAGTTGCTGACTCAACACCTGCTACGTTGACGTAACGCACGTTGCTGATTGTCTTAGCGTTAAGTTCGGTAACGCCAGTTGCTACATCGGCAGCGTCGAGGGGATAGATCACGTAGTTCTGGAAAGAGTTTTCGTCGCTGGGAGCAATGAGTGCGGGAGCACCGCTGGGAGTTTCCCAAGCAGCCTTGAGCTGAACAGCAGCCTTGCTGATAGTGTAAGGCTTGCCGTTTTCCATAACGTTGCCGCTTACCCAACCGTTGTTGATAGTAAGGCTCTGGCCACGTACACCGCTGTTACCACTATAAGCGCGAAGTGTCTCCTGGTTGTCGTCGTTGAAGAAGTAACCTGTTACAGAGATAACCTGGTTGCTTGCCAGAGTGAAACTGTGTGACATGTCGATTTTCTCGATACCAGCAGTGATTGCAGTGCTTGCAAGTTCGTTGCCGAAAGTCTTGTCAACAGCTACGCTGGGGTTAACGTTGTCGTAGCGGCTACCACCCAGCTGGCCACCTTCGTAGGTCTGGCCTACCTCAAACTTAGCATTGTCCTCGTCGTTGAGAGCGAGTTTGAGCCAGTTGTCATTGCCGTCGGTAACGAAAACGAGATTGCGTCCGTCAACTTTTTCGGGAGCCTTTGCCACCACCTTAACGGGATCAGCGACGAAGCGAGTGAGAGCATCCTTGGTGTTGAGGAATTCAGCCACTGTAACAGCCTCATAGGCGTCGCTCACCATGTCACGGCAGCGATGTCCGTGTTCGGTGTCGCCAATGTCAGAAAGCTTAACTGTACCGAAGTAGATGGTTGCGGGTTCGCTTGTAGTGCCGAAGGTTTCGTCGGTTGTCACATAGAGAGTGAAAAGCGGACCTGATGTGCCGTCAACATAGAGACCCTTGCTGTTGTAGAACAGGTGGCGATAAGCGCCATCAGACTGCCATGCACCCGAGCCAATATAAGAGTAGTTTCTTGAAGTAGCATTGAGTCCAAGAACGCCAGGAACACGCTCTGTGGGATCGAGCCATACACCGTCTTCGTCCTCATAAATCTTCAGTCCGCCAGTGGTATAAATGTCGAACTGCGCTGCGGTGAATCGATAATTGGGGTTGCTCAGGTAGATCTCTATTTCTTTGACTTCGCCTTTCTGGATTGCAAAGTCTTTTACAAAGAATTCAGACCATCCTTCACCTTCGCGATTGGGGTTCTTCTCATTGGGGTCAACGGGACGTTGAGCCATTGCGCTAACAGCGGTGCCTGCGAGCAACGCAGTTGCTAATGTTGCTTGTAAAAATCTCTTCATAATGTTGTATATTTTAAATTTATTAAATTTCAGTATATTCTAAACAACGTACAAAGTTACAAATAATTCTTTCAAATCAAAATAAAAATGAATATTTTTTTATAATTTTGACAATTTCAGTAAAGGAAACCCTAACTCCCCCGCAGAGGCACAGAGTTTTTTTTCTTTTATCCTCTTATCTAAATAGAAAGCAGATTGAGCAGCAACCGCATCAAAACTGCGTCCTGTCCTTACCCCGCACATCCTACTGCACTGCGTTTGTAGTATGGTACGGGGTTTTCGCAGGTTATAACTCAACTTTAGCATGTGAAACCATTTGAGTCTCACCTGTTTGTTCCGATTAGCGTCCTGCTGGACGCGGTGCGTGTTGCATTTCTTCCCCCTCCGCCACTTCGAATGTTGGCAAAGGTTCGCTATCCGCGGCACCGGCTTCGCCGACTTACCGCTGCTCACTTTACCGAGCTCGCTTCGCTCGGTTCGGCGGTGGGGGTTATTCAGGCATTGTCCTGCCGGACAATAAATTAGCAATATTTATTGTCAAATGCTAAAGTTGAGTTATAAAAACGGGCACAATGATTTCCTGTCCCTGCCGCACAAGAAGAAAGGCGGCTTCGTGTTGAAGTCGCCCTTGTGCAATTAAAACCTTGATAGGTTTTTAGTTCTGTTCTTCGCTTTGGGGAGCAGCTACAATGTTGATGTAGCTCTTGCCTGCGCGCTGCTTGAACTCAACGATACCGTCAACGAGTGCATACAGTGTGTGGTCACGACCCATGCCTACGTTCTGACCGGGACGGTGAACTGTACCACGCTGGCGCTTGATGATGTTACCAGCCTTAGCGAATGAACCACCAAAAATTTTAACGCCAAGTCGTTTGCTCTCTGACTCGCGGCCGTTCTTTGAACTACCTACACCTTTTTTATGTGCCATAATCGATAAAATTTAGGGGGTTAAGCAACTACTTCTTTAATCACAACTTGAGTGAACTGCTGGCGATGGCCATTGAGACGGCGATAGCCTTTGCGACGTTTTTTCTTGAAAACGATCACGTGTTCACCTTTCACGAGGGGATTAACTACCTCGCAAACTACCTTTGCGCCCTCAACGGTGGGAGCACCTACGGTTACATTACCTTCAGCGTCAACGAGCAGAACCTTGTCGAATTCTACCTTGTCGCCTTCGTTCACATCAGCGATGTGATGAACAAACAATTTCTTGCCAGCCTCGGCGCGGAATTGCTGTCCCTGGATTTCTACAATTGCGTACATTTAAAATTGTATTGAAAGTTGGTCCGTACGGCGGCTTGGACATGATGTCCACGCTCTTATTTGTGCCTTTCGGGAAAATTGCGGGTGCAAAGTTAGCACATTATTTTGAAATAAAGAAATTTTTTTGTAAAAAACTCTGTATAAACCAGGTTTATGGTCTCGCGACTACCCAGCTCCCCCCACAGAAGGACACAGAGGACGCAGAGAGCTAGATTGAAACTTGCTTCTCGGGGAACTCGGGGAA
>NZ_JAZLLZ010000175.1:0-17115 GCF_045598405.1 Sodaliphilus sp. | reverse complement strand
CCGGCAGGACAATACCTGAATAACCCCCACCGCCGAACGAAGTGGCGGTGGGGGAAGAAATGCAACATGCACCGCGTCCAGCAGGACGCTAATCGGAGCAAATAGGTGAGGCTCAAATGGTTTCACATGCTAAAGTTGAGTTAAATCAGAGCAATCTGTTGTAACTATACTACAATAGATTTTTTTGCAGATTCCCCGCGGGGATCTCACATGATTTTGTAAAGAGAGGCTGAAACCCGACACGCAGAACCCAGTTCTGCACATAACCCTGTCCTAACTGAGCGCAAGCGAAGGCAGGGCAGGGTAAACGCGATACACTATACTGCGGTTGAAGACCGCAACCTCGAAATGTGCAAGGTAGCGGTCTTCAACCGCGATTTTGTCACACTTTACCCCCCCCACCGGCAGACCGCAGGGCTGCGGCCAGCGGTTAACCAAAGTTACGACCTCCCCGTGGCCTAAAAAATCCACTATATATATATTCAATGAAAAAATCAGTGAGTTCAGTGAGATCCGCGCGGGGAGTTCCATTGCTGAATAGTTACTTTAAATAATTAGTTGTCTAAAAATAAATTAACTATTCTAATTATTTTAATTTCTGAAAAATTTTAATCGAAATCTGCTTAATCTGAATTAAAAATCCCTTATTTCTGTTTCTGCTTTTATGTGTCAATAGACCGCAGCACAGATTAAGCTGACAGTTTCATCGTGCATGCCCTTGCAGTCGCCAGTTGTGACGTTATTTTTGAAAAAAAATCACAAAAATCACTCTCCTTAATGATTTTTTTATTATATTTGTGTGTTCATTTGCATTGCTATGCTTTTGAACAAACCATTACCACATAAACTGACTGAAATTCAACTCTAATTATTAACTATAAAATTAAAAACTATGAACATGAAGATTACTAAATCAACATGGCTTCGCAATTTAGCATTAGGTGCTATGTGCCTCATGGTTGCCCCCATTGCCAGTGCTGCTAGCATCACTGTGGATGGCATCAACTATACCACTAGCAAGCTCAATGCTACCGTTGCCAAGTACACCATCAAGAAAGCCACTGCGACCACTCCGGCCGACACCGCTTTCTACACTGGTGACATCGTGATTCCTGCAACATTTGAGTACGGCGGTGAGACCTACACCGTTGTTGCAACTGCTGCCAACGCATTCTTGGATTGCAAGGACTTGACTTCTCTCAAGTTGCCCGAGACCTGCGTTACAATCGCTCGTAACAGTTTCAAGGGTTGCTCTAGCCTCAAGGTGAGCCCCATCCCCGTGACTGCAACTTCTATTGGTACTGGCGCGCTCAACGGTTGCTCTGGTCTTGAAGAACTCACAATCCCCGTGGGTTGGGCTGGTCCCATGATCAGTGAAGACCTTGCTGGATGTGCAAACCTCAAGAAACTTATCTTTGCCGACAGCGAGACTCCTTTCAAGATGAACTTCGAAGCATTCGGTAAGACCGATGAGGCTCGCGTAGCCAACAAGTCTATCGAAGAAATCTACTTCGGACGCGACATCGACGCTTCTCTTTATGTAAGCAACTTGCAGCCTTTCCACAACCTGTCTGCTCTCAAGAAGATTACATTTGCAGGTAATGCAACTGCACTCAGTGGCACAATGTTCCAGGGCTGTACTGCTCTTGAGACTGTTGAGTTTGCCGAGGGCAACACCATTGCTACAATCGGTGGTCTTGCATTCCAGGGTTGCTCAAGCCTCAAGTCTATCGCACTCCCCGAGGCTGTAACTTCTATCGCCGACAACACTTTCAACGGCTGTAAGGCTCTTGCTTCTGTTCAGCTGGGCCAGGGTGTTACATCAATCCTCAACAATGCTTTCTACAACACTGGCCTCACTTCTATTGAGTTGCCCGCTTCATTGCAGTCAATCTCTAGCCAGGCGTTCATGAATAGCAAGCTGGCTGGCACTCTCACTCTCCCCGAGGGTCTTACAAGCGTGGGCGAGCAGGCATTTGCAGGTACTAAACTCGAGGGTGTGGTAATTCCTTCTACAGTTAAGTCAATAGGCAACGCCGCATTTGCTCCCATCACCTCTCTCGCAGCAATCACTCTTGCCGAGGGCAACGCTGCATTTGCTATAAACGATGGCGTTCTCACTACTGCCGATGGTGCTCGTCTGCTCGTGACAGCACACAAGGGCATCAAGGCCACTGCACTCGACGCTCCCGTTGTAACCAGCATCGACAATTATGGTCTTGCTTATTCTCCCTACGAGGAAGTCAACATTCCTGCCGTTGCCACAATCGGCAACAACGCATTTACAGGTGCTAAGGTTAAGAACTTCTCTCTAAAGAGCGGCGTAAACGTGGGCACTAACGTGTTTGCCAACTCTGCTCTCGAGTCTATCGTTATCGAGGAAGGCCGCAACGAGATTCCTCAGGGTCTGTGCAACGGTTGCCCCGTTCTCACTAGCGTGACTCTCCCCACAACAACTACCAACGTGATGCAGAACGCGTTTGCTAACTGCGCTGCTCTTGCCGAACTCGAGATTCCTGCCAACGTAAACTACATGGAGCCTGGTTCAGTACCCGCAACTATTGCTAAGCTGCGCGTGCTCAACGCTAACGTTCCCGTGCTGGCTAACGGCGTGTTCGCCGCTACTCAGAGCGAAGTTGAATGTAAGGTTGCTGCCAAGTCGGTTGACTCATTCAAGGCTGCCGACCAGTGGCAATACCTCAACGTGATTGCCGATCCCACTATCGTGGCTAGCGGTTCAACCCTCGGCTGCCCCACTGGTCTCTACTTCGCAACCAAGGACGGCAAGCTCATGTATAAGAGCGAGGACGGTGACGTTATCGACACTCAGTTTGAAACAGGTGTTCACCCCTTCAGCCTTGCTAGCTACAAGAACCGCATCTACGTTGCCGACGCTGGTAAGAACTTCCGCTATCAGAGCCCCACTGCTGGTGCTGGTGACGGTCAGCTCTTCTATGTTAACAACACCGACGGCATCTTCTACCGCGTGACCGTGCTCAACAACGTGGGTTACGAGGCATTCCAGGATCCCTTCTCAATGGCTATCGACAAAGAGCTCAACAAGATCTACATCGCCGACCGCAACGTGGGTATCCACGAGATGAGCGCTGATGCAGTAGGTCTCTACGGCGAACAGCCCTTCTTCTTCCAGAACAACTGGCTCCCCTACTACAGCGACCAGTGGTCATACGGTGCTATCGGCGCAGGCCTCACCAAGACTGTTGATGCCGAGAAGGGCGACGTTTACTGGGTAGGTAAGAAGTTCAACGGCTTCGGTATCTATCGTTTCCGCAACGGCGGCGCTTTCAACGACATCTATCCCGATGGTGGCGCTGGCAAGACTCAGCACTTCAAACCCACCCTCAAGGGCTACCAGATCACTACCTTCTACATCGACGAGAAGAATGGTTATCTCTACTTCTTCCTCCAGGCCGACAAGGAGAATGGTACAAACGTAGTTCCTGGTATCTATCGTCTGCCCATGCAGGCTATCTATGACGACGACGCTAAGGGCGATGCTGCCGAAGGCGTAAGCTTGGCTGCTGCAACTCTCGTTGACAACGCTCCCGTACTCAAGGAAGGTGACGGCGACGAGGTTACTGGTGTTACACAGATCACTGGTGACGGCGAGAACGTTTACTGGGCTTACATCGCTCCCAAGAGCGCTGACGACGTAACTCTACCCAACAGTGTAGCATTTGACGCAGAGAATCCTCTCCACAAGAGCGGTATCAAGTGCGTTAAGGTTGCCGATGAGACACAGACTGTTCAATACGCAGTTGAAGACGTTGAAGCTTATGGCGTGACAGGTGCAACTTACGTGCCCGACAAGCCCGACTTCCTGAAGGGTGACGTTAACGGCGACGGCGAGGTTGACATCACCGATGCTAACCTGCTCATCAACATCATCCTCGGCAAAGACGCTGACATATACGAAGGACGTACCGACGTAGATGGCAACGGCGAAGTTGACATCACCGATGCAAACATGCTCATCAACATCATCCTCGGCAAATAATCCGTTGAGATTACAAACCTCTATAATAAAACAAACCGGTGCGAAACGCATCGGTTTGTTTTATTTGTTTTATTATTGTAAACAATTAATTTTTCATACCTCCAATTTTTTGTATCTTTGCAACAAAATAACCATATAACTATGACAAATAGTTCAAATTCTACAGGCGGACGCATTGTTTTCGCCGATTGGTTAAGGGTGGTGGCATGCTTCCTTGTGATGCTTGTACACGCAAGTGAGAACTTCTATGGAGCCGATGATTCAGGCCTTGCAGGCAACATGTCGAAGCTTGCCAATGAGAGCAACCGCTTCTGGGTGGCATTCTATGATGGCGGTGTTGCGCGCACGTGTGTACCTTTATTCATAATTATATCAGCATTCCTGCTCGTACCGATGAAACAGGGCGTCACAATGACCCAGTTCTATAAGCGTCGTTTCACTCGCATTCTGCCTCCAATGATTATCTTCATGCTCCTTTACACCTTCCTGCCACTTGCATGGGTAGGAATGACTTGGGATCAATCCATGGTCGATCTGAAGATGCTGCCATTCAACTTCCCTTCAATGGCCGGACACCTTTGGTTCATGTATCCACTCATTTCGCTCTACCTGATAATCCCTGTCGTTTCGCCTTGGCTGGAGAAAGCATCGGCAAAGGATGAACGCACGTTCCTTTATATCTTCTGTTTCTCTACACTGCTGCCTTGGCTACACCGTTTTGTGTCGCCTGAACTGTGGGGCGAGTGTTTCTGGAACGGCTTCTCAATGCTCTGGTACTGTTCAGGATATCTGGGTTATCTGGTACTGGCACATTACATCCGTTACCATCTGAAGTGGAACCGTTCGAAGCGAATGAAGATTGGATCATTCTGCTTCCTGATAGGAGCAGCCTTCACCGCATGGTCGTTCTGGTTTAAGGGCACTCCGGGGGTTGCCATCGAAACCCCAATGCTGGAGTGGTCGTGGGAGTTCTGTACTCCAAACGTGCTTTGTGCCACCTTCGGAGCGTTCTTGCTCTTCACCTGTATTGAACAGAAAAAAGCACCAGCCATCGTTACTGGTATTTCGAAACTGTCGTTCGGAATGTACCTTATGCACCTGTTCTTCCTTGCTCCAATCGCAGCCTTCTTTGTGAATGGCAATGCAGCCGAGCCTATTTTGCCAGTGTGTATCACTATTCCAGCCATAGCTATTCTAACCTTCATCTGCTGCGCAATCACCTCAAAACTGATATCGCTTCTACCAGGTAGCAAGTGGATTATCGGATAAAACAATAGGACCATCAAAGGGTATATAGGTGAGGGCTATAATTATGTCGAGGCGATTTTGAGATGTGTTCTATCCTTGAATCTGTATAACACACCTATACATGCTCGTAGTCAAGTATCGTGGGGTTGAATCTGATATTGGGCGACGGGAAGAGTCGTTCCATTGCGCCCTGTTCCACCAACTCGCGGGCAGTGCCAGTAAGCACCTCACGGTCGTGGGTAATGAGCCACAACTCATCAGCCTTGAGCAGCGACTGCGACATGTCATGGCTACTCAACAACACAGCCTTGCCCTGCTTGTGGGCAAGATTGCTCAATAGTTCCATAGTCTCAATGCGGCTGGCCACATCCAGGAACGCTGTGGGTTCGTCAAGGACAATTACAGGTGTTTCCTGTGCCAATGCGCGGGCTATCATGCACTTCTGCCTCTCGCCATCGCTCAACGACGACGTGTAAGAGTTAGCCTTGTGAGCCATGCCCACGCTTTCGATTGCATGCGCCACCACTTCATGGTCATGTTTGCTCAAACGTCCCAGGAAGCCTGTGTGTGGCTGACGGCCCATCTCCACCAGTTCGGTCACGGTGAGTCCTCCGGCAGCAATACGATCGGTTGACACCAGCCCCATGAACCTAGCGCGCTCGGACAGCGACATCTCCGTCACATCACGCCCGGCATAGCACAACTTGCCTGCTAGCGGACGCGTGTCGCCCGTGATGGCGCGCAGCAATGTCGATTTGCCGGCACCATTCATGCCCAGCAACGCCACCAGCGTGCCTTCGCACAGGTCAAGGTTTAGCCCTGCGAGCAACTGCACAGCCTCGTTGCCACGCTTATAGCCCACTGCCAGTCCTTGTGTAGATATGAGTGACTTTGCCATCAGTTGAAATATTGTATCTTGCGACGGTTAACAATCAAGTAAATTATTATTGGCACCCCTATGACAGGCGTGATGGCGTTGATGGGTATCACGCCATGCTTTCCTGCCACGCTGATCAATGTGCACAACAGTGCAACGCATGCACCTGCCAGCATCGTGGCTGGCAAGAGTCGCGTGTGGTTGCTCGTGCCGAGCATCAAGCGTGCCACATGAGGCACCACCATGCCCACAAACCCTATGGGACCGCAAAAGGCTGTCACCACAGCAGTGAGCACACCAGTGACTAGCAACAGCATGTTGCGCGAGCGGTTCACGTCAACACCCATATTAGTGGCATAACGGGTGCCCATGAGCATTGCGTTAAGAGGTTTGACCATGAGCGACGCTGCCACTAGCGAAATGACTATGAGCGATGCAAACACGGGTAACTGCGTCATGGTCACTCCCGAGAATGTGCCGAATCCCCATGCCACGTAGCTTGAGATGCCTTCTTCGGTAGCAAGGCTGTTGAGCAGCGATATAATGCTTGACGCAAGGTAGCTAACCAGTATGCCTATGATAAGCAGCACCGTGCTGTTTTTCACTATTGAAGAAAATGCGATAAGTATAGCCAGCACCACCCCGGCACCGACTAGCGCACCGAGCAACGTAGCCACATAACTGCCCACCGTCTGCCCGAAAATACCGCCCACTGTACCTCCCATGGCTAGCATAACGACAGCCACGCCAAGCCCGGCACCTGTCGATACACCCAGTATCGACGGACCAGCCAACGGATTGTTGAATGTGGTCTGGAGCAACAGGCCCGATACCGACAATGCGGCGCCAGCCAGCACTGCCGTGGCAATCATGGGCAACCGCGTCTCCATGACGATTATATCCCACGCCTCGTTGCCGCTACTGCCGCCTGTCATGACCGCCCACACGTCGCCGGCAGGGATATCAACCTTACCCACCAGCATGCACGACACTGCAAGCACCAGCAATGACACTGCAAGCAACACCATCACGGTTACTGCGCGACGAGTGCTATGGCCTTGGGTTACTTGCATGGTGCATAGAATATTAATGAGTCATTATTTCCGTCAAAAATGTTGCAGTATTCGGCCAGCAACAGCTCTGGATGGAACGGGAATCGCTCGAAAAGTCTGGTTGCATTAGTGTCACAGCAATACACCTTGCGGTTTTTGAAGGCATCAAAACGGTCGTTTAATTCGTAAGCACCTTTCAAGTCGGCATACGAGTTGATGTTGAACGACTTCACTAGCCACACGTCGGCATCCTTGGCTTGTGCAAGCACTTGGGTGAAATCAAGCGACAGCGATCCGCTGTGCTCATCATCGGCCCAGGGGTAATTTCCGCCAGCGTCCTTTATTATCTGTGCCATGTAACTCTTGCCGCCGGGCACATTCCACACGCCGCTGATTACCGTCTCGGTGAGCACTTTGGGGTGAGGTTTGCCATGGGCTGCACGTTCGTCGCGCAACTGCTCGTAGGTCTTCACAACATTGTCAAATATCTTCTCGGCTTCGCTTTCCTTTCCCACTAGCGCGCCATAGAACTTTATCCACTCGGCACGTCCCAGCGGCGTTTGCTCCATGTAGTCGGCACACTCGATGAGAGGTATATTCAGCGACGTGACTTGACCGTAGTTAGCATCTTGATAGGGCGACAGCAAAATGCCATCGGGGTGCATTTCTATCACCTTCTCAATCGTGGGTGACATGCTCGACCCACAGTCGGCAACTGTGCCTTCCTGCACGCGGGCAAGAACCAAACTATCGGTGAAATACTGCACATCAGTGACTCCTTTCACCGCATCGGCAGCACCGAGTTCGGCAAGAATCCCGGTGTGCACGGCCGAATATACAAGTGCATTCTTGATCGGGGTGCGCACGACAGTTCCTTCGGGCAGCGAATCAGGCAAATCCTTACCGGCAGGAACCAGCACATAGCGGTGTAGCGTCCCCTCGCCCCAAGGGTTGGCAATGGTAGCCAACGTGTAGCCGCCATGCTTGCTCATAGTGAGTAACTTGGCATGGGTGAGCATGTTCTCGCCAGCATCTTTGTCGCTCGACACGGTGCTACACGCCCCCAGCACACACGCCATAAATATGAAATATAACACTTGCTTCATTTTGTCATGATTTGAATTACAAAATTACTACTTTTTTGACAATATCCTATCATAACAGCTACTGTTTTTCTCAACTAAAACGATAGTTACAACAGATTGCTCTGATTTAACTGAATAAGAAATTATTCTAATTATTTTAATTTCTTTCAGTTATTATTAAATCCGTGTTATCAGTGAGATCCGCGCGGGGAAATTACCAAAAATACCATTGCTGAATAGTTACTATATGGGCACAATTTTTCTCCTGGACCAACTAAAAAGGCTGCACGGGGTTCCGCACAGCCTTTTTATTAGGTTTGGTAATCAGCTAGGATTATTTCTTAGCCTTCATGTACCACTCTTCACCTACCTTAACGCACTCTTCGGTTACGTTGTTCTTCTCACCGTTCTTCTTGGTTACCTCAACAACAACAACGCCGTTAGCCTTGTCTTCCTTTACAGTCTCTGAAAGGATAGAGAACTCAGTGATCTTGTTGTCGGCAGTGTCGCGAGCAGCGAGGTTGTCGGCAAAAGTTTTCTGCTGGTCAGCTGAGAGGACAGCGCCTTCTGAGTTGCAGCAGTGCTTGAAAGCCTCAGCATAGTCGCCAGCTACTACAGCAGTGTAGTAAGCGTCAACAGCCTTTGAGGGACCATCACTCTTTGTACATGCGCTGAATGCAATCATTGCGCCAATGGCCAAAACGAGGCCTAACATTACTTTCTTCATAATAAGTAAAATTTTTTGGTTAGTAATTAATTTAATTGTTTCTTTCTAGTGTCAAATTTCTTTCTCTCCTTGACGTGCTGCGACGTCCAGATGTCCTCCGGGTATATCACGTTGGGCGTTTCTTTTCCGTCGAGCAGGTCTATTCCTTGCGACTTGTAGGCCAGCCACACGAGTTCCGAGCAGTAGATTTGTGTGGTGTCGGCCGTGTTATAGTCGTTGTCAAAGATGACTTTGTCTTCTCTCTTCTTGAGTGCGGCTTTCATTGCCGCAACCGCGGTGGCGGAGTCGCAATCGACGCGCGCTGTGGCTCCAGCCATTGCCCTGTCGGTGTTGTAGAACACGCTTATGGGCTCGCACACCATGTATTCGGGCTGCCCTTTGGTGGCTTCGCCTGGCACTGCATGAATCACCATCCATCCGTCGGGCGAGTCATAGGCGATACCCACATGTGAGTAGTCGCTGTTGCTTGTGCTGGTGACCACAAGGCTCTCGCCGGCGAGGCCGTTGCGGAACACGAGGTCTCCGCTTCGCATCCCGGTGGTGTCGTAGAGCACTTCGGTATAGGATATCTGGAGTTTCTTTTCGCGCCATCGCGCCCAGCCCCACATGCCTGCCATCAGCACTGCAAACCACACCACAGCCCACAGGAGGATTTTGAGCCAACTTTTAACGTGTTTTATGCCTACAATGTCCATCAAGTGCAAATTTAGTTAAAAAAAACAGAATAGCAAAAAAAATCTCACAAATTAGGTGTTATTTCCCTCTAAAAAGTAACCGCCTGCACCGTTGTTGTGGTGCAGGCGGTTGTTATCATGGTGCCACGCCGCTAGGCGAAGCAACTGATCATGAGAGTATTACCAGCCGGGGTTCTGGCCGATCTTGCTGTTGAGAGTCTTCTGTCCGTTGGGGATGGGGAACAGGAGATACTTAGCGTCGTAGATACGGTCGTTGCCGTTCTTGCAGTTGATGTAACCATCAGCGTCAACAGTGATCTGGCTCATGTCGATGCCGTCAGTAGCCTTGACGTTGCCTACGTAAGCACCGCGGCACTGGTCGGGATGCTTCTGAGTGTCGAGGAGGCTGAGGAGGTTCCAGCGCTGGAGTGAGTAGTAACGGTCGTTCTGGCAGTACATCAACTCAACGCGGCGCTCGCGGCGGATCTCGAAGATGATGTTGCTCACGCCCATGTTGTTAGCGGGGTCAGCAGCTACATCAATTGTGAGGTCGGGCATGCCAACGCGATGACGAAGCAGGTTGACAGACTTGTTGAGGTCGTCGTTAGTGATTGTGCCGAGCTCAGCGCAAGCCTCTGCATAGTTCAGAAGGATCTGAGCATACCAGAAGATGGGAGCGTCGGTAGTGTTAGTGCTGATTGACTGGCGGTCAGTGTTGGGCATTGCGTTAGTGTCGAACAGGAGGACGCCGTAGCCAGTTGAAGAGGTTGACTGAGCGCCACCGAAGCGTGCGTAACCGCAGCCGGGGAACTGGAGGATGTGGTCAACCTGAGCAGCCAGACGGGGGTCGCGCTGTGCGAGAACGTCGCTGATGTCGATGAAGCTAGCCTCGCCGAAACCTGAGTTGTCGTCGAGCTTAACGATCTTACCAGCCTCGTTCTTGTCGCAAGTAGTGGTAGCTTTGGGCTTACCATCCTTGAACAGGTAGCTGTCGAATGCGTCCTTAGTCATGCCGTGAACCTGAGTTGAACCGCAAGTGTAGTCAACAGTTGCGTGACCGAGCACGTTGTAAACATAGTGCTTGTACATGATCATCTCCTGGTTGCCAGCGAGGTCGAGCTGGTCGAAGTTAGACTTGAAGTCAGTGTTGGGGTGGAATTTATCAGATTTCATGATAACACCACAAGCAGTCTTAACCTCTTCCAGATACTTGTTGGCGCGAGCAACGTCCTTAGTCACATACTTGCTGTAAGTACCCTCGAAGAGACAAACCTCAGCCTTCATAGCGTTAGCAACGTAAACGTTGTAGGCAGTGCGAGAGTTCTCGTTAGCAGTGATCTTCTCGCAAGCGAAGTTGATGTCCTTGAGCACGTTGTCCATAACGGTGTTGCGGTTTTGACGCTCGCCGTAGAGGATAGCCTCGTCGGTAACGTCGAGAACCTTGTCAACCCAGTAGCAGTCGCCGAAAGCGCGCACCAGCTTGTAGTGCTGCCAGCCGCGGTACAGGCGTGCGAGACCTTCCCAGTTAGACTTGCTTGCTTCGTTCATGTCAGCGATGTTGGGCAGAGCTGCAAGAAGGGTGTTGGCACGACGGATCTCAGTGTAAGGATTGTTCCATGTTGCAGATGTTGCGGGAACATTGGTGTAGGTCCACTCCTGAGTACCAGTTGTACCCTGGTCGTCGTTCAGGAAGTTGAAGTAGAAGTTACCATAGCTACCGCCGTTGCCGTAGCCAGAGAACTCATTGTAGAAGTAGTTGGCAAAGAGCTCTACATTCTTCTCACTAGTGAAGAAGTTGTCTTTAGTAAACTGATCGTAGGGTTCGGTGTCGAGCAAGTCAGAGCAAGACGACAGCATCAACCCAGCAGCTACCAATAATAAATATGTTTTTTTCATAAAATTATTATCCGTTAGAATGTTATTAATTCAATGCATTAAATTGACTTAAAAGTGTCATGCTTGATTAGAGGTCGATCTGGATACCGAATGAATAAGAACGCATGATAGGATCTGTACGTCCCCAAACACCATTGCCAAATGAACCAACACCGGTGTTGATTTCGGGATCGAGGCCTGTGCCCTTGTTGTGGTTGATCAGGTCGAATGCGTTGTTGATAGAAGCGTAAACGCGAACCTTGTCAAGTGTGATCTTCTGAGTGAGAGCCTTGGGCAGAGTGTAACCTACAGTGATGTTCTTCAGACGGAGATAAGACATGTTAACGAGGTACTTAGTCTGAGGATAGAAGTTGTAGCTACCGCCGTCAAGGATAGAAGTTGAAGCTGAGCCCTGGGCAGCGCCACCACCCCACAGGCGGGGGAAGTCCTTGCTCTGGTCGATAACGCCAGCAGCAAATTCAGCCTCGGTTACATAGCTTGTCTGGTTAGCATAGATAGCGTCTTCACCACGCATCATAGGCATAACGAATGCTGACTGAGTCCACATGTCGCGCTTGCCCACGCCCTGGAAGAACAAGTCGAGGTCGATGCCCTTCCAGTCGCCACCCACGCGGAGTGAGTACTGGTAGCGGGGAGTGAAGTTTCCGATCTTCTTGAGGTCACCGTGGTTCTCGGGAGTACCGTCGCCCCAAGTAATCTTGCCGTCGCCGTCGAGATCCTTGAACTTAACATCACCAGGACCGTAAACGAATGAACCCTTCTGGAGGAGTGACTGGTCGGCTACGCCTTCCTTGTAAATCCACTTACCAGCTTCGTTCTTGCCGTTGAAGTCGTTGAAGTCGAAGTAGCGGTCAGTTTCGAAGCCCCAGATCTCACCGTATTCCTTACCAGTGTAGGAAGTGTTGATGAGGTTGTTGCTGTCCCACTGAGTCACCTTAGTCTTGTAGTCGCTGATGTTGGCAGTAGCATAGAAGTTTACGTCGCCGAAGCGGTGACGGTAGTCAACAGTGAGTTCCCAGCCGCGTGAACGGAGTGAACCTTCGTTGCCGTAGGCAGCGCCAGTACCGAGCACTGAGGGAAGTTCCTTGCCAGGAGCAAGCATGTCCTTAGTGTCACGCTGGAACCAGTCGAATGTTACATTGAGCTCGCCGCGGAGGAAGCCGAGGTCAAGACCGATGTTGGTAGTGTTGATAGTCTCCCAAGTGAGAGTAGCGGGAACCATCTTGGGCATGCCAAAGTAGTCATACTTAGCCGAGCCAGTGCCGAGCCAGTTAACACCTGCGTTAACCTTGCTCATGGTCTCGAGGAACATGTAGTCACCTACAACCTGGTTACCGATTGAACCATAAGATGCGCGGAACTTACCGTTGCTGATGTACTTCTTAGCGGGCTCGAAGAATGCCTCTTCGCTGAAGCGCCAACCCAGAGATGCAGAGGGGAAGAATGCCCACTGTGAGTTCTTGGGGAACTGGCTTGAACCGTCGTAGCGGCCGTTGAGCTCGAGCAGGTAGCGGCCCTTGTAGTCGTAGTTGATGCGGCCGAAGAAACCAGCTGAACCCTTGTGAGTGTGAGTGTGAGAGTAAGTGTACTCAGTGTCGGTCAGAGCGAGCTCGGGCAGGTTAGTGTCGAGCATGTTCCAGCGCTCGTAGTACAGGTACTCGAAGTCTTCCTTCTCAACGTTAGCACCAGCGAGGACGTTCAGGTTGTGAGCGTCGTTGAAGCTCTTGTTGAAGTTGAAGTAGCCGTTGAACACGTGGTTAGTCTTGTCCTCGTTGCTAGTCTCGATGAAAGTAGTGGTGTTGAGAGTAGCAAGGCTGGGGTTAACGCCCCAAGTGTTGAGGATAGTGCTGGGAAGACCGATGCCCTTGTACTTCATGTGACGACGCATGAATGTGTAGTCGGCATTGAAGGTGAGGCCGTGCTTGAAGTCAACCTTAGCAAACGCACCGAGGCGCATGTTGTCGGTCTTCTGGTAAGCATCGCCGGCAGTCTTGCGGAAACCGATCATCTGGCGGCCGTCATACTGCTTGCCATCTTCGCCTGTGATGTAGCCGTAAGGGCCAAAGAATGAACCCCAGCGCCATACATACTGGTAAGAACCCTGACCCTGAACGTAGGGATACTCAAAGTCTTTGTTGCTGTAGCTTGTGCGAACACCCACCTGCAGCCAGTCGGTTGCCTGAGTGGTGATGTTGGCAGTCGCATTGTAGCGCTTGATCTTGTCGGGGTTGAAGTTCATCAGGTTCTGCTTCTGGTTGTAGTTGCCGCTGATGAAGAAGTTGGTCTTGCCACTTGTACCTGTGATAGACAGGTTGTGGTTCTGCGAGGGAGCAGCGTTGTTGAAGATGATGCCGGGAACGTCCCAGTTAGCATAGTAGCCATACTCATCATAGTCGTCGCCGAATACCATCTCGCGGTAGCCAGCCTTGGTGTCGCCGTGCTTAGCGATCCAGTTGTTCATACCCTTCTGGAACTGCTCGCTGTCCATGTACATACCGAAGAGCTCGGCAGCGTTACCCTTGCGATAGTTAGCATCGATGAGGGCCTGTACCTGAGTGGGGACGTTGGGGTAAGAAGGAGTGGTTGTAGCCTGGCTCCAAGCGAAGTTGTCCTTGTAAGAGATCTTGATCTTGTCAGTTCCCTTACCGCTCTTAGTAGTTACCATGATAACACCGAATGCAGCGCGAGTACCGTAGATAGAGCTAGAAGCTGCATCCTTGAGTACAGAAATGCTCTCGATGTCGTCGCTGTTGAGGTAAGAAAGATTCTCCACGGGTACACCGTCAACGATGTAGAGGGGAGTAGAAGTACCGTTGTTAGAGAGGGTACCGATACCACGGATAACAACGCTAGCGTCAGCGTTGATGTCACCGTTAGAGTTGAGGATGGTGAGGCCGGGGACAGCACCCTGCAGGGCCTTAGCAACGTCGCTCTCGCTCTTAGACTCAAGAGACTTGCTAACATCCACGTTGCTAACGGCACCTGTAAGGTTAGCCTTGCGCTGCTGGCCATAACCTACAACCACGAGCTCGTCGAGCTGAGCCTTATCCTCCTCGAGGACCACGCGGCCAGCGCTTGAAGCATTAACTGTCACTGTCTTGTAGCCGATGAAGCTCACCTGGAGCTTAGCGTTGCCGGCAGCCTTCACGCTGAAGTTACCGTCCATGTCGGTTGCAGCACCCTGGATAGTTCCCACTACCTGGACGCTAGCGCCGATAATGGGCTCGCCGTTTTCATCAACAACAGTACCTTTCACGATTCCGGCAGAAGCCGAAACTGCCTGGGGAGCGGGAGCTGCATAAGCTAAATTAGCGCCACCGCACGCAAGCATTAGAGCGCCCACAAGGGCAATCTGTTTTTTCATACGCACTTTTTTGATTGGTTATACAATAATTAGTTTTAGTTATCTTTGTTTTGTTTTTTTTTGTTCTAACTCACTTATATTCCAGAGGTTAACTTTGTCTTATAAAGCGTGTTTCCTTATAAAAAAACATACTTTCCCACTAATACGGGTTGCAAAAATACAAATATTCCACCAACTGACAAAATTTTTTCTGAAAAAATGTGAACAAAGCAAAAAAGATTGACAAAAGAAAAGTTCCTTGCCAATTGCCTTACTGCTCCCTCGCAGAGCACTAACCCCATGAAAAAACTTACTGCTCCCTGCGGGAGTGTTACCATACGCATGATTTGATTTTTGACAGAAGAACAAAAGAACAAAAGGAAATTAAGAACTCAACTTTCGTGGGTTAATGTGATTGTCGCTATTTATTTGTCCGGCAGGACAATACCTGGATAACCCCCACCGCCGAACGTAGTGGCGGTGGGGGAAGAAACGCAACAAGCACCGCGTCCGGCAGGACGCTAATCGGAGCAAATTGGTGAAACCCAAATGGTTTTAACATGCGAAACTAAAATTAAGAATTTATTCTAATTTCTGGAGGCTAAATAAAATCTGCGCAATCAGCGTAATCTGCGAGAGAAAAATCCCCGAGTTCCCCGAGTTCCCCGAGAGGAAAAAACATATCGACTTGTTTTTGCTGCCGTGGCGGGAAAATGGCGAGTTTCATTCAAGCATCTCCACCAGTTCGCGGCAAGTGTCCTCGTCAATGTCGCGGTAGCGGCTGAATGCCCTCGAACCTTCGGTGTGCCCTGTCAGTTTCCCTATCAGGTTGGGGTCTTTTACTTTCTTGTACAGGTTCCCTATGAAACACCGTCTTGCCATGTGGCTGCTGGCTACGTCGCAAATGGGGTGCAGCTCGGTGGCGCCTGTCGTGGGGTTTATCACCGAGACCATGCGGGTGATGCCTGCCTGGCGGATGACGGCCTTGATGTCGCAGTTATATTTGTGTCGCGACGAGAACGGAAACAAAGGCATCGGGGCTGGGCGGGAATGACGGTGCAGTATCTCGAGTGCGACGGCATTGAGCGGGACCCTCAGCGTGGTGGGGCGTCGGCCTGCCGTCTTGGCGGGAATGTATTCCAGCGTGCCGTCCACGATGTTGTCGCTCGTGAGGCGATACAGGTCGCCCACACGCATGCCCACCATGCACTGGAAAATGAAAATATCGCGTTGGGCCGCCAGTTTTGGGGTGGGCGAGAAGTCGTGTGAGTACAAGCTGTTGCGCTCTTCGACAGTGAGGAAAAACGGTGTTCCGTACACGCTGTTCTCGATGGGGCGTGTCTTGAACGGGTTGTTGGCGGTGTGGCCGTGTTTTATTGCCCACAAGAAAAACGAACGGAGCATGCGCATGAGGCATGTCACGGCATTGTTGCCACGTTCTTTGGGCATTCGGCTGCCAGGCACAGTTTCAACTGTTTTGCGGTATTTCGGGTCTTTGGCAAGGATGTGCTCGCTGCGCAGGAAATCTTCTATGCTGTCAATGTCGCCGGCGCTGAATTTGGCAAGTGTGAGCCGCCTGCAAGCGTGTGCCTCGTAGCGCATGAGGGCGCGTCGCAGCGACTTGAAGTGCATGATGCGTGACTGCGAGAACCCCGCCTGCTCAATGTAGGTGTCCATGACTGCAACGACCGAGTCGCTCTTGCCCTCGGCAGGTTTGTTGCCATCCAGCACTTGCCGCAGCCATCCGGGGGCAATGTCCTCTTGGGGTGTCTTGTAGAAGGCTTTCAGCACCCGTGACTTGATGCTGTGGAGCGATGATGCCTGATGGGCTAATTCGCGCTTGATTTTCTTGCGTTCAGGAGTCATGTTGCGCCACTTGGGCAGAGTCAGCTCTTGTTGTTTCTCGTTCCACAGCGTGGCTGGGACCCAAATGTGCGTGCCGCATCGCTGGTTGATCTTGCCGTGGTAAAAGCGCATCATTATCTCCCGCATGTTGGTCGTCTTGTCGCTGCGTTTCGACAGGTGTAGTGAGATTCTTGCCATAAATTTTTAAAATACCTCAAATCCGCAGTATAAAATTTGTTAACGTTTTTGCACGCGTTAGAGGGGCATCGCCTGGCCGGATCGGTGGCAACGTGCTAAGTTCTGTGTGTTTTTGTCACGAGCGGGCACACTGCCCCTTTCCCCAATCCTTT
>NZ_JAZLLZ010000174.1:0-10169 GCF_045598405.1 Sodaliphilus sp. | reverse complement strand
TTTACCCTGCCCTGCCTTCGCTTGCGCTCAGTTAGGACAGGGTTATGTGCAGAACTGCGTTCTGCGTGTCGGCTTTCAGCCTCTCTTTGCCTTATGCTTTGTGCGAGAGAAAGATTTTCATAAGGTCTGGGCTGGAACTCTGCAAAATTCTATTGCTGAATAGTTACATCCGTAAAATATGCGCGGGGATTTTGCAAAATCTTTACTTGATCACGCGGCCTGTCATGTCGTAGCGGGTGTTGCCGTTCACGATGATAACCTGGCCGTTTTCGATGGTCTTGTAGGCCTTGGTGCCGATAACCTTCACGTCGTTGATGCCTGTTGAGGGGTCAACGGGGGTCTTGCTTGCCTTGAAGTTGTCGAATGCGAAGTAAGTGGGAGTGTTGATGCCCCATGTGCCCTTGTCGCTTGAGTCCATCACCATGCGGATTAAACTAACCTCTCCAAGCGTGCTGAGGTCAACCTTCTGCCAATCCTTGACGATCTTGCCGTCCTTGGCGAGGTAGAACTCTACCTGAGTTCCGGTCTCAACCAATTCTACTTGCTCCTTATCCCAATCAATAGCCATGCCCTTGAAGATGACCTTGAGGTAGTCGTTCTCGTCGAACTTCTTGGCATACGCGTCACCGTTCTCCATTGAATTTACTGCGTAGGCAGTGTTAGTGACATAAACATACTCGGGGTAGAATGGAGCGCCTTCAGACAATTCCATTATTTCAGGATACTGCTCGCTGTTGTTAGCGTCATACTCGCTGTAGTAAGCTATCGCGAAAGCCTTTGAGCCATCGCAACCGCCACCAGTGATTGCGTTGTACTGGTCGTCAAGTCCTGCAAAGGTGTTGCTGGTTGTCCTCGACACTGTAATGCCGTTCCAGTAACCATAATTACTATTACAAGAGAACCAGAAGTCACCAGAATACACCATGTCATATTCATGGGGTATAAAAGCATGGCCGTCTTCGCACAAGTCAAAGTCCTCAAAAGTGACTAAATCATAAGCATTGGCAGTCATGCCACAAGCGAGTGCCAGACCGCAAAGGATAGAGTAAAATTTCTTCATTTGGTAAGAATCTTTAGTAATACAAAATTGAATTTTGATGCAAAGTTACAAATTTTATCGCAAAAAACGGGTAGAGACAGAATTTTTATTGTATCTTTGACAGTCAGTATAATATTAAACACAGAATTATGGAATTTAGCGAAGTAATCAAGGGCAGGTATTCCTGCAAGAAATATGACACCGAGAAGGTGATAAGTGAGCAACAGCTTGAGGCAATCCTCGAGGCGGGACGTGTGGCACCCACCGCCAAGAATCTGCAGGAGCAGCACATCTATGTGGCGCAGAGCAAGGAAGCACTGGCTGCCATCGACTCCTGCACGCCGTGCCGCTACGGAGCAACCACCGTGCTTGTGGTGGCTTGGGACAAGGACAACGTGTTTACCTATCCTGGCGGAAAGCGTGACTCGGGTGCCGAGGACGCTACTATCGTGGCTACGCACATGGTGCTGGCGGCTCACGATGCTGGTGTGGATAGCTGCTGGGTGAACTTCTTCGACCCTGCCGAGCTGGCACGTGCTCTCAACCTGCCCGGCAACGAGGAGGTGCTCATGCTACTTGACCTAGGATTTGCCGCCGAGGGTGCTGAGCCGCTGGTCAACCACTTCTCTCGCAAACCCATCAGCGAAACTGTGACAAGAATCTAAACATATATTGACATGAAGAAACTTATCGTTGCCGTGCTGGCGTGTGTGAGCACCCTGTGCGGATGTCAGTGCCACAAGGCCGACAATGACATGAATGTGACATGCGGAGGATATTCTAAAGAGGCAAAGGTGACCGCCCAGGAGATGGAAGTGTGGGACTCTGTTGCCAAGATTTATCCCGTGCTCAATGAGTTAACGCCCGAGACCGTTAAGAGTCAGGTCGTGGCTGGCATGAACTATGATTTCTCGTGCCGTGACAAGCAGGGCAAGCCGCAGAGCGTGAAGATTTTCATGCCGCTTCCCGGCGAAGGCACCCCCTCGGTGCTGGCTTTCGGCAAAAGACTTGACTTGAACGAGGAATAATACCCTTTTACAGTAACTATACGGCAATAACTGAGGACTCCCGCGCGGATTTCACTCACTGATTTAATTATAACTGAAAGAAATTAAAATAATTAGAATAATTTCTTATTCAGCTTAAATCAGCAATCTATTGTTTTTTTGACATAAGAACAAAAGAAAAAATTTTTTGTGGATTTTTAGTTAATTTCAAGCGAAGTGCCCTTTTTCTCTTAGATTGTATGAAAAGGTGATGGCACTGCGCTTGAAATACACTGAAAATTAACTACAAATATATAATTATTGTTGATTTTTTTCGTGAGACGTGCGCGGGGATATTACCCAAGGTACCCTTACAGGCGAGACACCTTGAGGAAGCGTTTCAGGTAGAGCACAGCTGCTACCGAGAGGCTCACGGGGAATGCCATCCACACACCCAGCGCGCCCCAGTTAAGCACTACGCCCATTAAGTAGCTCAACGGCAGGGAAATGACGATGTAGGCGATGAAGGAGTACTTCATCAGCTTTGTCACGTCGCCCAGTCCGCGCAAGGCGTTGGCAAAGGTGCATTGTATGCCGTCGCCCAGTTGGTACAGCACGAGCGGGTAGGCAAGAGTGCTCACGATGGCAGCAACCTCGGCGCTGTCGGTAAACAGGTGCGAGATGTCATTTCGCAAGACGAAGACTATCGTGCTCAAAACCACGCTTATCACAAATATCATCTGCCACCCGGCAAATGCCGCATGGCGCACGCCTTGCATGTCGTGAAGGCCATTGTGATTGCTCACGCGTATGGTCACGGCATTGGAAATGCCTATGAAGAACATGAAGATGAGATTGGTCATGCTTATCATCACTTGGTTAGCAGCCAGCACGTTAGTCCCCATCCATCCCAGGAAAATCGTAACCACGGTGAACGATGCCGTCTCAAGCCCCATCTGTATGGCGATGGGCCATCCCAGGCGGTTGAGCAGCAGCATGTCCTTGGCATTGGCACGGCGGGTGCGCCACAGTTGCACATATTCCTTGTACTTGGGACGCAAGAAGAACACAGCCAGGGTGAGCAGCAATATCACCACGCGCGACGACATGGTGGCCCATCCAGCTCCCTCGATGCCCATCTCGGGAAACCCGCAGTGCCCGAAGATGAGCAGCCAGTTGCCCACGATGTTCCACACATTGCCTATGAGTGTGATTGTCATGGCCACGGCGGTGTCGTTGATGCTATCGGTGAACTGCTTGAACGCGCTGTTCACCACCATGAACGGCAGCGACAAGATCTGTATCACCAGGTAGGGACGCATGAGCGGCAGCAATTCCTCGGGCTGACCCATGTAGGGTAGGGCGAAGTATAGCGCCACCAGGGCTATGCAGATGATAATCCCTTGCCCGAAGTTGGTGACGATGCTGCTCTTGAGCACATCCACGATGCGCGGTTTGTTGCCCTGTGAATACAGCGCGCCTATCTGCGACACGGCCCCTATCGAGTAGCCAATGGTGAGCAGTAGCGCCAGCACGAACATGCTGTTGACAAACCCCACGGCCCCCAGCTCGGCAGTGCTGTGCTGCCCCACCATCACATTGTCGGCAAGGTTCTGGAACGTGAGTCCCACGTGACCTATGGTGATGGGGAGACCCAGCTTGAAGAGCGCTTTATATTCTTTTGGGTAAAAAAATCTCATGTCACAATTTCTTGATGATGCGTGCCGGGTTGCCGGCAACCACCACGTTAGACGGTATGTCCTTCACCACTACCGACCCAGCGCCCACGGTCACGTTGTCGCCTATGGTTACGCCGGCAAGAATAGTCACTCCGCCGCCTATCCACACGTCGTTGCCTATGGTCACAGGCAGAGCCCACTCCTGACGGGTCCTGCGCTCCATGGGGTCGGTGCTGTGGCAGGCAGTGTAGATGCCCACGTTGGGCCCCACAAAGCAGTCGTCTCCTATGGTCACCAGGGCTTCGTCAAGAACAGTGAAGTTGAAGTTGGCAAAGAAACGCTTTCCCACCTTGATGTGCTTGCCATAGTCGCAATAGAACGGCTGGTTGATGAACGTGTCGTCATCGCACTGGCCCAGAATCTCCTTGATCATAGCCAGTCGCGAGGCATAGTCGGTGGGACGCAAGGCGTTGTACTGCCACACGCGGTCCTTGGTGGCGTTCAATTCCAGCAAAAGCTGCTCGTCGCATGCATCATATATCATGCCGGCAAGCATTTTCTCTTTTTCGGTCATGGAGTAAAAAGTCAGATTTAGTAAGAGTCAGTCAAGTACCACACTGCAATAGCGGCGTGCGCCAGCAGTATAGCGGGCACACCGATGTAGAACTTCTTGTGACGGGTCTTGTGGCGGAAACACAGCATAGCCAGCAGCGCGCCCACACTGCCGCCCATTGCGGCAAGCAGCAGCAAAGTAGATTCGGGAGTGCGCGTTCTGCGCCACTTGCGATGGCAAGACTTATACTTGTCAAAGCAGTACACCCCGAAGGTCACCAGATTGATAAAAGCAATGTAGCAAAGTAATAACTGTATCATTTCGTTGTCAAAGGTAGTAACAAATTTTATAATACGCAAGTTTTTGCTACAAATTGTGTACTCCCAGCCCCCCTCAACCAAGCCTTAGCAATTTCACATTTTTTCTGTCGCAGTCCAGGCCTGCCTCCCGTGTGGTGATTTCAAGTCGTATATTTCTTATTCTGTCATGTGCTAATTGATTTTGAAGGTCAAACAAGATGCTGAACGAGTTTGCTGTTATCTTCTAACGATAGTTCGCTATTGATGAAGTCCACATAGTACGCACAGTGTTCGTCTGATAGTAATGAACGGAGTTCTGATGCTATCCATTGCGCCCCTGCTACGAAGTCGTCAAATGCAGGGGCATCGGAATTGGTCACCTGCTCTGGTGGTGGGAACTTGTCAACGATGGAAGTCCAGTAGAAGTTGTCTATGATGTAGAACATGTCACGGGCATCCTTATCAGTTTTCAGGTGACGGTCTATCCAAGCGTCGAGCTTTATCAGGAACTGACCACTTAGCGATGCTATGCAGAACCGTACATTCCCGTCCACGATAATTGTGTCTGCCTCCTTCATAACATCCTCAAAACATCTTACCGACATTTCCGGATTGCCCTCAGGAGGCCATCCTATTACCTCGTTGTTTGCAAGAGGTCCAAACGGAACGACATCAACTTCATAGTCGTTGGTTCCGTCCTTACCTTTATAATAGAACTTCTGCTTGGCATACGGATCTTTCTTGAAATGGTTCTGTTGAAGCAGTTCCGATACCTTGTCAAACATTTCCCAATTATCAAGAGCGATGGCAACGTCAATATCAATGGTACGCCTTGCCGAAGCTGGAACATTTAGAACTTTCATTACAATATCCCTTGCACATGCTCCTACAACGTACAACTGGAGATTCAGTTGCTCCAACGATTTCTGCAAAGCTGCCAGTGTCTCGTACAGAGGATCATTGGCAAACTTTGTCTTGTCTATTTTATATTCCATTCTTTATCAATCTTTGTGCTGCCTCTATCTGGCGGCTGTCGCCACTATTCATGAGGTCTGCATATATTATTAGCTTTGGTGCAACCTTGGTGTCATCGTCATCATTCCAGAACTTCTGGTATAGAGTGATTTCTCCATTCTCATTTGGCATTACCATACCTGTTGTCATCAACATTGCACTTGGTTTTGATGTGTATATATCGAACGAACCTGGAACGAGATAACCATCTGTAAGGTATGCACCACAATCACCGCCCCATAACATGCCCTCTGGCAGATTTATCTCCTGCCAGTTGCTACGCATCTCGTCTGTCCTGAAACTCATTCTTCTGAGCATCAGTTTGGGTCTGATGGTCTGATTGTATGCCTGAACCCATAGTTCCAATAACTTGTCCTCGTTAATGAGCCTCCTACCTTTGTCTGTATGCATGACAAATTGCCTATTGGTCAGTTCCTCAATAGCATTCTTGATAGAGCCTAGAGACATGCCTGTCTCACTTGAAATGGTTCGATATGCCTTGCCTACAAACGATTTGTCAGAAAGGAATCTATATATAAGTTTGATTGCACCTTCTGATAGGGCATGGCTCTTAATGTCATTCCTATATGTATTCTTCTGACCAGAGACATTCACACATAAAAGTCCGTGCTTGATCATGCAGTTTCCGGCATAATCAATCACACTAATTCCGTTATCATACATGGTTTGCATAATAGAAGGCTGAACATAACCTATCACTAACAGAATGGGTAGGTTTGTTGCTTCATGTGCATCCTTAGCTTGTTGCATGGTAAATGACATGTTTGAGCTCATGACAACACTTTTTGCTATTACTCCAAAAGTGGTATCTGCCACAGAAATAGTTGAATCAAGGATTCTGTTCTGTGGCATGATGCTTGAGACATCACAACCATCCAACTTGTCTGAGAGTTTTTTGCACGCTTGGGCTATAAGTTCTTTCTCTTTAATCGATGTCATTGTTCATTGTTTTATATATGTTCATAAATTGATGAACGCTGCAAAATTACTGAACAGAATTTGATTAACCAAGCTTTTCTATAATATTTACACTTGTGAGTCCATTTTTATATTTCTTTAGTAGTTGAAATGTAAATTATCGGCAATTTTCGAGGGTTATTGCCGATAATTTACATATTGTGCAGGTGTAATCGAACAAAATAAATGGCCGAATTATTTCGAGCCATTTATCCCTCAATGGTGGTCAATCAAACTTATAACCTAAGCCAAATACAATTGACTTGTTTTTTCTTCTAAATATCTCCACACATTGTTCAGTCCAAATTCATATCCACCAAACACTTGGAAAGCGCATTTTGACACACCCTCACATAACCCTGTCCTAACTGAGCGCAAGCGAAGGCAGGGCAGGGTAAACGCGATACACTATACTGCGGTTGGAGACCGCCACCTTGTTCGTCTCGAGGTAGCGGTCTTCAACCGCGATTTTGTCACACTTTACACCCCCACCGGCAGCCCGCAGGTCTGCGACCAGCGGTTAACCAAAGTTACGACCTCCCTGAGGTCTAAAAAATCCACAAAAATATATATTTTCAATGAAAAAATCAGTGAGTTCAGTGAGATCCGCGCGGGGAGTTCCATTGCTGAATAGTTACCTCAAAATCAAAATTCGTCCAATATGAACTAAAATTCCCTTATTTCTGTTTCAGTGGTTTTTAGTTGCTGGCAGTGGTGGTTGAGAGTACTTGTTCGCGGAAGATGCGGTCGGTCTTAATTCGCTCTAGCACAATCTTTGACGCGCCCTGGTGCGACTCTTTCTTGCTGTAGCCCGTGGCATCGCCGGCATAGATGCCCCCCAGGATCACGGCCGTGCGGAAGATGGGGTTGTTGTCGGCATCGTTGTAGGTATCCACAAGTTCATACTCGATGGTGACGCGATACTTTTGCGTCCACTCGATGAGGCGTGACTTGAAGTTTTGCTCGGTCTTGATGAGGTCGTTGAGGTCGAAGTGCTGCTTGATGAGCCTGTCGATGATGAAACGGCGTGTGCGGTGATATCCCTGGTCGAGATACATGGCTCCCACGATTGCCTCAACGGCATTTCCCGCGATGTAACTGTTGTGTGACGATGAGTGTGGCGATGCGCTCACATGGCTCTCGATGTGCAGGGCCTTGCCTATGCGGTTGAGGCTCTCGCGCTGCACGATCTTGGCACGTGTTGAGGTAAGGAATCCCTCGTGTTTACCAGGATAAATTTCATAGAGGTAGTCGGCCACCACGAGATCGAGCACGGCATCGCCCAGAAACTCGAGTCGCTCGTTGTTGGCCCATCGCCCGTCGGGCAGCTGCACAGGCTTGCTGCGGTGCACAAGGGCGAGTTTATATAGCTCAATATCACCAGGATAGTATCCGCTGATGCTATGCACATAAACATAAAGCTCCTTATCCTTGATGAAAAGGAGCTTTATGAGTGATATGAGACGGGAAAACACCATATCAAATGAGATTGACGTGTGTTACCCTTTGTACTTCTTTACGATGATGCTGGCGTTGTGTCCACCGAAACCGAATGTGTTAGACAGAGCGACATTGACTTCACGCTTTTGCGCCTTGTTGAAGGTGAAATTCATCTTATAGTCGATGTTCTCGTCCAGGTCGTCATCCTTGTGGTTAATAGTGGGGGGAACAATATCGTCCTGGCAAGCCTTGACGCAGAACAGAGCCTCCATAGCGCCGGTAGCGCCCAGCATGTGGCCGGTCATAGACTTGGTAGAACTGATGTTGAGCTTGTAAGCGTGCTCGCCAAAGAGGTCGGCGATTGCCTTTGCCTCTGAAACATCGCCCACGGGAGTTGATGTGCCGTGTACGTTTACATAGTCCACGTCCTCTGGTTTGATGCCTGCATCCTCGATAGCGCGCTTCATCACGAGCTTTGCACCCAGGCCCTCGGGGTGGGTAGCAGTCAGGTGGTAAGCGTCGGCGCTCATGCCGCCGCCTATTACCTCGCCATAGATTTTAGCGCCGCGAGCCAGAGCGTGCTCCAGCTCCTCAAACACGAGGACAACAGCACCCTCACCCATCACGAAACCGTCGCGCGAAGCGCTGAAGGGGCGTGATGCAGCCTGGGGGTCATCGTTGCGGGTTGACAGTGCGTGCATCGAGTTGAAGCCACCCACACCAGCAGGATAAACCGAAGCCTCGCTACCACCAGTGACTATAGCGACTGCCTTGCCCATGCGTATCTGGTTGAAGGCGTCGATCATTGCGGTGGTTGAAGTGGCGCAAGCCGAAACCACGCCATAGTTGGGACCACGGAAACCATACTTGATAGAGATGATACCTGCTGCGATGTCGGCAATCATTGTCGGGATGAAGAAAGGACTGTACTTGGGACCCAGCTCGGGGTGAATAGCATAGTAACCAGCCTGCTCCTCAAAGGTGTGCAGACCACCGATACCTGATGCCACGATAACACCAACCTCGTTGAGGTCGGCGTCGCTCTCGAGCAACTTTGAGTCATCAACAGCCTGCTTGCTTGCAGCAAGGGCAAACTGTGTGTACTTGTCATATTTCTTGAAATCCTTCAACTCACGACGATCATCAGGGTTCAACAGATAGTCGGCGGGGTTAAAGTCCTTAACCTCACATGCAAACTGTGTCTTGAACAGCGATGCGTCAAAATTAGTAATAGGCCCTGCTCCACTCACACCATTGACGGCGTTGTTCCATACGGTCTCAACGTCATTGCCAAGGGGTGTGATTGCACCAAGACCTGTTACCACTACTCTCTTTAATTCCATAGAGTGAAAGTGGAAATTAAAAGATTATGGTTAAGTAATTCCTTAAGCCTTAGCAGCTTCGATATAGCTGATAGCGTCACCTACGGTCTGGATACCTTCTGCCTTGTCTTCGGGGATCTGGATGTCGAACTGGCGCTCGAGTTCCATGATGAGCTCTACAGTGTCGAGTGAGTCAGCACCGAGGTCCTGAGTGAATGTTGCTTCGGGAGTTACTTCTGATTCGCTAACGCCCAGTTTGTCTACGATAATTGATACTACTTTTTCAGCAATTTCAGACATAGTTGTAAATTTTTGTTTGATTATTAATTAATTGATTTTATAAATTTCTCTTCAAAATCGACTGCAAAGGAAATAATTATTATTCAAATATTAAAGAAATTTTTCCATAAATTGCACCCCGTTGAGTATTTTTTGTCTTTTATGGCCTAAATGTTTATAAAATTAAAGATATTTTAACACATTTTCCTCCCTTACGAATCATTTCAGGAATGTGATTTCCCCCGCGCAAATCTCATAGACACACTTCGACTTGCGTAAGTTGAGTTGATTATTCTAATTATTTTAATTTCTGAAAATTTTCATCTGCGTCATCAGTGAGATCCGCGCGTGGAAAGCCTATTGCTGTGTTGTTGCCACACTGGCGTAACTATTCACCAATGGAACTCCCCGCGCGGATCTCACTGATCTCACTGATTTAATAATAACTGAAAGAAATTAAAATAATTTCTTATTCAGTTAAATCAGAGCAATCTGTTGTAACTATACTACAATAGATTTTTATCCGCGCGGGGATCTCACATGATTTTGTAATGAGAGGCTGAAAGCCGACACGCAGAAC
>NZ_JAZLLZ010000173.1:0-11247 GCF_045598405.1 Sodaliphilus sp. | reverse complement strand
AAGAGTGGTCATTCCGCTCAAAATCACCTGCACTTGGGGCAAGCTACGCACAAATCTAAATGCCCACGAAGCGATGCTCCACTCTGGATGTGCCTCTTTGAGCATCGCGTTGGCTTCGGGCATCAAGTCGGCAAGCCGCCCGCCTCTCACGGGCTCCATGACGACGATGGGGATATTGTTGTCACGCAATATGTTATATTCTTCTTCGGTATGAGAGAAGTTCCAGTCAAAGTAGTTGAGCTGCATCTGCGCAAAATCCCACTGGTGATGACTGACGAATTTTTTGAGCACTTCCGGACTGGCATGCGTGGAGAAACCCAGGAACCTGATGCGGCCTTTGCGCTTTTGCTCCAGGAAATAATCAACAGCCCCTTCATCGATATACCTCTGCGCGGTGCTATCGCCAATGCCGTGCATGAGGTAGAAATCCAGGTAATCCGTACCCAATCGCTGCAACTGCTCTTCAAACATTGTTTTATAGTCCGGAGAAGCATTTATAGTAAATTTCGAAGCCAGGCAATAACTATCCCTGCTGTATTTCTTCAACACTTCACCCAGGAACACCTCGCTGTCACCAGCATGATACACAACAGCCGTGTCGATGTAGGTCACACCTCCTTTTATCGCCTTGTCAATAAGGGTTGAAGCAACCTCACGGTCAATGCGTCCGTCCTTCTCGGGAAGACGCATGGCACCATAACCCAATCGCGACAAACCAAACCCATTGTACTGCTTGTATTCCATTTAGTTGATGATTATTTCTTCAACAAATACTTTAAGACCGCATAACCTCCCAAAATCTGGATAAAAATACCAGGATATCCAAGCCATATGTCTTGCAAAGCAGCCTGCACCGAACCGGTGATACCCCACTCTACCAATCCACCCAACAACTGGTAAGCAACAACAGCGAGAGTAACTCCAAGCAATGCCACACGATTAAATTTTCTAGCAACAACCGAAGCGGCAATGGCAAGAATTGAAGACTTAACAAGGATAATTGGTAATGTGGCAGCAGGTGGCATACCGAAGAAAACATGATTGATCAATGGTGACAAAATCGCAGTAATCAAACCTACCTTCACACCATATTTATATGAAGCGATCAAGGTAAAGAAATAAATGGGCAGTATAATGAGCCCGCCCTTGGGGTAAAGGTGACACAACTGCGGAAAAACAATGTTTCCGATGATAAACAAGGTTGCAAACAAGTATGACTTGCCCTGCGTGAGGCTCATGTTATAAAGAGCCGTTGACGATGATTTGGTATTCATTATATTAAATTATTATTTCAGAATAACACTTTCTAAAAAAGAACCGATTAACATAACAGCCTCGTCGGGGTCATCGGTGTGCAAGGTTAATTTTTCAACGGGACACATGCCGTCACCCGTTCTGTTGACTATATAATCAACGACTTTTTCACACTCAACTTCCATTCCGTTGCTCAAAAGCACCTCTTTCGCGCCTGCACTTATCATGAAGGCATAAACGCATTTCACGCGAGCTTTGACTAACAGCAAAGCAGCCCCGCGGCCTATAACACGGTCGGCAGCAGCACCACCGCTAATGTCAATACCCGACTCCACAACAAGGCGATACAAGTCTATAACACCACGATGCATAAACTTGTGAACGCTGCCGTCGGCACACTTCACAGCACCGCGGCACTCATCGTTCCGAATCAATTCTATCAGTTCATTCATAATTCGCAATGCGAAATTAATAAATTTACTTCACATTGCAAAATTAGAAGCAAACATTTCTAGAAGGACGAGATAAAACAGTAATAACAACCGGGCACTGGCGAGTTGACGGTGTATAGCTCTCACCCGATTGAGAATGGTGCTTTTGTCACTCCGTCGAAGATGCAAGCGAAGGACTACGCTGGTGGCGGCAAGGTGTATTCTGCCAAGGTAAAGACCAGTGACGTGGCATGGATTGACGCAAGCGAGGGTCAGTTGGCGAAGGTGGAGAGAGAACGGAGTAAAGGGTGCGCGCAAATACAACAATGTAACAGATATCAAAAAGCTGTTTACACAATCAAAGCAGAGAACTGGCATACTGGAAAGAAAGGTAATAGCAGGTGTGATGAGGATAAACCTATCTTTGTGAACAATGCGCAGAGGGGTATTGAGGGCATCAAGCAGGAAAAGGCTACAGGTGTGCGATGGCTGGCGATGCAACAAAAGAACGAACCAACAGAATTTCCTGATGTCACTTTATGACCATCCCATGGGGATGGAATATGGTAGCCAGCCATATCGTCCTGCAAATGCAGACCTTCATGGCTGGAATAAAGGAATCACAAGCAAACCATGCCTTTGGGTGTGGGATAAAAATACGAATAATAATATCACATGATGTGGTAGCAAGTTGTTTGCTAATTCGTTATTCCGTACCTAGATGGCACAGGCAATTATTATCTGCTTTTTACAGACATTTAGGCGTACCCATGGCACGCCTGCATGGCTGCCTACCATATCACATCCCCAAAGGGATATTTCACCTATTCTCCCTATCTATTTCTTGCTTCACCAACCAAGAAAATCCGCTGATCCCTTTTTTCATTGTCAACAATAATAAACTCAACTTTTGCTTTTATAGCAATTGTTGCTAATTTATTGTCCGGCAGGACAATACCTGAATACCCCCCACCGTCGGTGGGGGTATAGTATCAACAAGCAGATGCGTCCAGTAGGACGCTAATCGGAGCAAATAGGTGAAATTCAGATGGTTCCATATACTAAAGTTGAGTAATAAAAAACTCATCCGTTCCTATGTAAATAAGAACGGATGAAATAAATCGGAGAAATTACTTTACCTTCGATATTGAGAGGCTTGCGCGTCCTTTCAGGCCGTAGGTGTCGCCCTTGGCCATCAGGAAGTCGATCATGCGACGTGTACGCTTGCCCATGCGGTCCTTAATGACCCACTTGCCATTAAGGTCGGGAGCACTTTCACACTTTACGAGAATCGTGTCGCCCATCTTAAAACCAGCCGCGAACACATCGGGCGAAGCAGCCACCCATTTCAGTTCGCGTTTCTTCAGCTTTTCATTGTCAATGCGGTCGCCGCTTGCTGTGTACCAGCTCAATGACCCTCCAGGGTGATACAGCGTGCCGTTGACGTTGAGCGTTTGTGCCATAGCGCTAAGTCCCATCGCTGCCAGAGCAGCTAAAAATAGATGTTTCATAAGCGGTTTTGGTTTAATTGCGCTGCAAAGTTACGAAAAATTTTTGTAATATCCTAATTTTGAGCAATAAACCCATTTTTACCCCCTGGTTACCCCCTCGTGAATTGATGATTTTTACTTTGTAATCACAATTTTTATTCCTAATTTTGCATTCTCAAAACATCCTATATGAAACTATTCAACTTCTTGAAAAAACAAGTGTCACTGGTGAAGTTTGCCGCCGTGTGCAGCATTCTCAACCTCGTGCTTTACAACATACCCTTTGTCCTGTTTGTAGTTGACCATGCCGACTTTTCTAATGCCTCTCACTGGCTGCTCGTGGCATCGGTGGGGCTGTTGCTTGTCACACTCAATTTCTTCGCCTTCTACCTGCTGGTGTTCCTGTTCAGGGTGGCGGGAAAGGTGTTACTTGCATTATTTGCCCTGCTCAACGGCGTGTGTTCCTACTTTGTGGTCACCTATCACAACTTCATGGACGGTGCCATGATGAGCAACGTGCTCAACACACGTTTCTCCGAGGCATCAGGGTTCTTCACTTGGCAGCTCGTGGTCTTTTCTCTCGTCTTCGGTGTGCTGCCTGCCATACTCTTACTCCTGCAAAGGACTGACCGCGGCACGTGGAAATCATTAGCCAAGTGGACAGGAGGCAGCCTCGCCGTGTCGGTTTTGCTTGTGCTCATCAACTTCAACCAAGTGCTGTGGATAGGAAAATATGAAACCGAGCTGGGCGGACTTGTCATGCCCTGGGGCTACACGGCCAACATGATACGCATGGTCAACGCTCGTTTTGCCGAGCAAAAGGAGGAGATAAAGCTGCCCGACGCACAGTTTACCGACGATGAGAAAAGCGTCTTGGTGCTCGTTATCGGCGAGTCGGCACGCAAGGCCAACTTCCAGCTCTACGGCTATGACCGTCCCACTAATCCCAAGTTGAGCGAACTCACCGACTTGCACGTATTCAATGCACGCTCTTGCGCCACCTACACTACCGCAGGTGTGAAGAGCATTCTGGAATATAAGGAGACCAGCGACCTCTATGAGATTCTCCCCAACTATCTCTTCCGTACCGGGGCCGACGTGGTGTGGCGCACATCCAACTGGGGTGAGCCTCCCGTGCACATCAAGGAATACCTCAAGAAAGAAGACCTTGCTGCTACCTACCAATGGGACAACCCCGACCACGACGAACTGCTCACGCAAGGGCTCAAGGAACGCATCATGAGCAGCGACAAGAACAAGGTGTTCATCGTGCTGCACACCAGCACCAGCCACGGGCCAGAGTACCAGACGCACTACCCTGCACAGTTTGAGACATTCACCCCCATTGCCGATAATGTGGAAGACGCTCGCAAGGACTTGAAGAAACTCCACAATGCCTATGACAACACCATCGTCTATACCGACCACATATTGCGCGGCATCATTGACTCGCTGCGCACTCTCGACGGCTGGCATGCAGCGATGATCTACGTGTCGGACCACGGCGAGTCTCTTGGCGAGGACGGACTGTTCATGCACGGCGTGCCCATGTCCATCGCACCGAGCGAGCAATATGAAATTCCTTTCCTGCTATGGCACAACGACTCAACCCGCACGGTTGCCAACCCGCAACAGCCCATCGACCAGCACCACGTGTTCCACACAGTGATTGACTGGTTCAACGTGAAAACTCCTGTTCACGACAAGCAGAAATCCCTGTTTAAGAATTAGGAATGATTTTATTATACTTGTTGAGGACGTAATACACGGCGCATGGTATAGACACGCCCACTAGGCTGCCCACACACACATCGAGCAGGAAGTGCTGCGACAGATAGATGCGTGAATAACCACCCAGGGCGGCAAGCAGCAGCAACCCTATCAGTGATAAGACATGCGCAGCTTGGCGTTGTGCAGTGGGTTGCGATGCGCGACGGGTGTAGTAATGCGTCAGCAGCAACGCGCACGTGGTGAAGAACACGAAAAATGCCGATGTGTGGCCCGAGGGGAACGAATGATGCTGATGCAACTTCACGCCCTCAACCACAGGAAGCACATTGCCAATCTCATTCTCGCCGAAGTACAATGCCGGGCGAGGCATGTCAAACGAACGCTTTAATATCTGTATAGGTAACACCGCGCTCAATTCCGAGATGAGATACATGATGCTCCACCACCTCACCTTCTTGAACAGCAAGGGTGTCGCCGCAATCACATATATGGGCCACTCGGCAAGGGTGGAATACAGCCGGATAAACACATCGCCAGCCGCCGAGTGGCAGCTATTGAGCATCACATGCAACTCTCCTTTAGGAACCGTGAGCAACAGCGACAGCATCACCCCGAACAGCACTACATAACCCGCAATATAAGGACTAAATGATTTCTTCATAACTAAAGCATTATTTTTTTATTGTTGTCTGGTAAAAAAAGAAAATATTTTTATTATAATTTTTATGCTTCGCTTAGAAAATAGCTTGCTCTGCAAGCAAAATGGAATTACCTCACAGATAGTGTATTATCATTTTGAGGACAGAGTCCTCCATTTTAAGGGAGGTTCGCTGGTCGCGGCACGGGCTTTGCCCACTTACCGCTGCTCACTCCCTTGAGCACGGTTCTTGGCATGAGCCATATAAACTAAAAAAATCATTTTCTTTTTTTTATTCTATACCAAGCCATATAATTTTTTCAAAATGCAAAGTTACAACCTTTCCCTCAATCCCGCAAAAAAATCCCCACCCCATGCGAGGTGAGGATTATAATGAGGATGTGATTCCTGATTTTAGAGGTTCACAAGTGTCACTGCTGCACGGAAGTAACCCTTGTTGGCATCAGGATTCCACATGCCGCCCACTGTGATGGGCAGGGGATAGTTCTTGATTTTCAACTTATAGGTTACATTCAGGCGCACGTCAACAACGCTAAAGTTGTGCTCAGCACTGTAGAAGTTGCCGTCAATGCCGTCCTCAGGGCTGAGTGCGAATGATGCACCCACGCTGGGAGTAACGTTCCATTTCTCACTGTCATAAGCGGTAACAGCAGCGTTGATGAATGTTGAGTACAAGTTCTTCGTGCCTGTAACACCGCGGTCACGGCCAGCAATCACTGTGTTCCATGACAGGGTCAAGGGCACCTTGGTTGTTGCACCGAAGTTGTAAGCCACGCCAGCATCAATAAAGTGAGATGTCTCATTCACTTTGTAGTTAAAAATCTTGTGGTTGCCGGGAGCTGCGTCACTGAAGTTGTAGATATCCCACACGCTTGCGGTGAAGCCCTTGTTGGTATAGCTCATGTAGTAGTCAAACTCCTTGTAGTCGCCGTTGAACATGCCACCGCCCCACAGACCCACGCGGAAGTGGTCGTTCTTGTCGCTGAAACTGAGGTCTGCATTATAGGTCAAACCCGAAGACACCTCGATACCACGCCACAAGTGAGAAGTCTCAAGACCAGCACTAGCGTGAATATAGTCGCTTGCCATTGCAGTTGTTGCCATAGCAACCGCTGCAAGTGAAAGAATATATTTCTTCATAGTTGTAATTCTCATTTACTGTTAATTATTGAGCATAGCAGCATGCCATTGCACCCCACAGGAGAGCTGCAGCTGCAGCACCAGCGATAGGAGCAACAACGGGAATCCAGCTGTAACCCCAGTCGCTACCACCCTTGCCGGGGATAGGAAGAACGGCGTGAGCAATACGGGGAGCAAGGTCACGGGCAGCGTTCATTGCATAGCCGGTGGTTGCACCCAGTGACATACCGATTGCAGTGATAACCCAAGTGATGCCCACGAGACCTACCTGACCGCCGAAGTTAGCCATAACGAGGATCGCAAACATGAGCATGAATGTAGCAACGAACTCGCCGAAGAAGTTGATGGGAGTGTTCTTGATAGCGGGAGCTGTGCAGAATACGCCCAGCTTGGTAGCCTGGTCTTCGGTTGCCTTGAAGTGGTCGATGTAGAACAAGTAAACTATAACTGCGCCCACGAAACCACCGAGCATTTGTGCTGCAATGTAACCGGGAACGAGAGCCCACTCAAACTTACCAGCAAGAGCGAGACCGATAGAAACAGCGGGGTTCAGGTGGCCGCCAGAGGGACCTGCGATGAGAGCACCCATCATAACTGCGAGACCCCAACCCAGGGCGATAACTACCCAACCTGCGTTCTGGGCTTTAGACTTGTTCAATGAGCATGCACAGCACACACCGTCACCGAAGAGAACTAACACTAATGTTCCGAAGAACTCAAGAATATAATTTTCCATAATTTATTGTTTAAAAATTAATATTAATTGATAAAGGTTCTAGAATTTCTAGATATATCTAGACTTTCTAGAATTTCTAGAAATAATGAATTTTACTTTGTGAGAGTGCGACCAATAGCGTCGGCCCAGCCCTTCTTTGCAGCCTTGAGAGTTTCGTCCTCGGGCTTGGGAGTGAACTTCTTCTCCTCTTGCCACTGGGTCTTAATCTCTTCGAGGTCTTTCCAGAAGCCCACTGCGAGACCTGCCAGATAAGCAGCACCGAGTGCAGTAGTCTCAGTTACCTTGGGACGGATAACGTCGATACCAAGGAGGTCGGCCTGGTATTGCATGAGCAGGTTGTTGCGAGATGCACCACCGTCAACCTTGAGCTCGGTGAGGGGAGTGCCCAGGTCCTTGCACATTGCATTAGCGATGTCATAGGTCTGGAATGCGATACCATCGAGGGCAGCGCGTGCGATGTGAGCAGCA
Source organism: Sodaliphilus sp. (assembly GCF_045598405.1). Classification (NCBI taxonomy): domain Bacteria; kingdom Pseudomonadati; phylum Bacteroidota; class Bacteroidia; order Bacteroidales; family Muribaculaceae; genus Sodaliphilus; species Sodaliphilus sp. The sequence continues at coordinate 3,339 of NZ_JAZLLZ010000173.1, read as the reverse complement.
GTAGTGCCACGAGTGATACCTACCATGGTGCCGCGTGCATACTGGTCCCAATAGGGAGCAGCAAGACCGGTGAGAGCAGGAACGAAGTAAACGCCGCCTGCATCGGGCACGCTTGCTGCAAGTTCCTCAACCTCGCTTGAGCTCTTGATGATGCCCAGGCCGTCGCGCAGCCACTGAACTACCGAACCGCCCACGTAGATTGAACCCTCGAGAGCGTAATCTACGCGGTCGCCAATCTTCCATGCGATAGTAGTGAGAAGGTTGTTCTTTGACACTACGGGCTTGTCACCGGTGTTGAGCATGACGAAGCAGCCTGTGCCGTAAGTGTTCTTGATGGCACCGGGCTCAACACACATCTGTCCGAAGAGAGCTGCCTGCTGGTCACCAGCAACACCGCTGATGGGTACCTCGTGAGCAAAGATGGTAGTCTTGGTGTAACCAAATACCTCGCTGCTTGCCTTAACCTCAGGCATCATGCAAGCGGGAATGCCCAGCAAGTCGAGGAGTTCTTCGTCCCACTTGAGGTCCTTGATGTTGAACACCATTGTGCGCGATGCGTTGGTCACGTCGGTAGCGTGTACCTCGCCGCGAGTGAGGTTCCAGATGAGCCATGTGTCAACGTTGCCAAATCGCAGTTCGCCTCTCTCGGCACGCTCGCGTGCACCCTCTACATTGTCAAGAATCCACTTAATTTTTGTGCCGCTGAAGTAAGCGTCGATGATGAGGCCTGTCTTCTCACGGATCTTGTCAACGAGGCCTTGCTCCTTGAGAGAGTCGCAGTACTCCGCAGTGCGGCGGTCTTGCCACACAATAGCGTTGTAAACGGGTTCGCCTGTAGCAGCATCCCACACGATAGTTGTCTCGCGCTGGTTGGTGATACCGATACCCGCAAGGTCCTTGCCGTTGATGCCCATGGTTGTAATTGCCTCGGCAATCACTGATGCCTGTGATGACCATATCTCTTTAGGGTCATGCTCCACCCAACCCGGCTTGGGGAAGTGCTGGGTAAATTCTTTTTGAGCAACAGAACACATCTGACCGTCGTGGTCAAATACGATTGCACGAGAACTGGTTGTTCCCTGGTCAAGTGATAAAATGTACTTAGCCATAAATGCAGTAAAAGTTTTTAAAGTAAATAATTAGGTTAAATAGGTATTACTCAAACCGTAAGTTTATTTAGGTTTCTTGTATAGTATCTTATTTCCGTTCCAAAATTACGAATTTTCAGCAAATCCTACAATATCCACCGTCACATTTAACAATATTGTAGCATTAAAATATGTTAAATCAATGCCAGCTCCGATTAACCTTATGCACTTTGCTCGTTCTAACTAACAAAAGCAAGATTAATGAACCTATTCACGCGACATAAAAATACGCCAGCCGTCACCTTCGAGCAAGTGCTTGACAAGTTTCAGCAACCGCTCTACTGGCACATCAGGCGCATGGTCCTCTCGCACGAAGACGCTCAAGACATCTTGCAAGACACGTTCATTAATATATATAAAGGACTATCGTCGCTCAAGGACGAGGCAGCATTGAAGGGATGGGTTTACCGCATTGCCACCAACGAATGCCTGCGGCACCTGCAACGGCGGCGAGAAACAGCATTATCAACGATAGGCGACAACGAGTCTCTCACACGAGAACTCATGGAATCGGCCCACGTTGACTACGGCAAGGAGATGGAAGTGAAATTCCAGCAAGCTCTGCTCACGTTGAGCGACAACCAGAGAATGGTTTTTAACTTGAGATACTACGACGAACTTCCCTACCAGGAAATCAGCGCCATCACAGGCAGCACTGTCGAGTCGCTCAAGGTCACTTACCACAATGCCAAAGAGAAAGTAACTAAATATATGATTAACAACTAACAACGCAACTATATGGAATTCGATATTGACAAACTCGACCGAAGCGCACCATTCACCGTGCCCGAGGGTTTCTTCGACACGACGAAGCGCGACATTGAGCAATCAATCGCCCGCGAGCGCAAGCGCACCAGGCGCATGCATCTCATCAGGTGGAGCATGGGGGCAGCAGCGGCACTGGCAGTGGCTGTCACAGCATCTATCGCACTGCACAACACCCAACCAGCGGTTCCTGCACACGGCCTGAATGAACTGCTCGCAAGCAACGGTCAGCAGCAGGTCGCAACAGCCGAGTCAATAGCCACACCGCAAGGCTCTAAAGAAATCACGCAGGCAACACAGCCCGTTGAGAATCTTGAGTCCTACCTGACCGACGACGAACTCGACGAGTGCATCGCTATAAACGATGTAGATGAATTCCTTCACTGTCAAGAATTATTAGAAACACTTTAAAATTTACACTATTATGAAAAAAACATCTCTATTCGCAATGATGCTCGGCATCATCATGGCATTCAGTTTCAACGCTAATGCACAGAACGACAAGAAAGAAAACAAGCGTCAATTCAACCCCGAGAAGATGGTGCAGATGCGCGCAACAAAGATTGCCGAAGACCTGAAACTCGACGACGCCACCACAGCCAAGTTCATCGAGGTTTACAAGGAATATCTCAAGGAGACTCACGAGGTGTTTGCCAAGAACGGCAAACCCATGATGGGCAAGAAGGACGAGAAGGCGCGCAAGACCGACGCCGAGGTCGAGAAGGAAATCAAGGACCAGTTTGCAACAAGCCGCGCTCTCATCGACGTGCGCGAGAAGTACTACAACAAGTTCCGCACTTTCCTCTCTCCACAGCAAATCAAGGTTATCTATGAGAAAGACCGCAACAACGCCTCGCACATGAAGATGGAGAAAAACCGTCGCAACATGGACGGCAAGGGACCTCGCAAGGGACACCGCGACGACATGCACAAGCACCATAAGGGCGACATGAAAGACAACAAAGAAGTAAAGAGCGAGAAATAAGCACACTCGTAACAATAGGTTAAGACGATTTCCCGAGACAATCTCAAAATAATGTCTCGGGATTTTTTTTGCGTTCCGACATTGCTGACGACACTGGAATGTCATCCCTACATCAACTTAACATTTTCGGTAGAAAACTTCTACTGGCGTTTTTACCAGAGCAACCGCATCAAAACATGCCAAAAAACAAAAAAACAACATCTTGTAGGAATATAACTCAACTTTAGCATGTGAAACCATTTGAGCCTCACCCATTTGCTCCGATTAGGGTCCTGCTGGACGCGGTGCGTGTTGCATTTATTCCCCCACCGCCACTTCGAATGTTGGCAAAGGTTCGCTATCCGCGGCACCGGCTTCGCCGACTTACCGCTGCTCACTTTGCCGAGCTCGCTTCGCTCGGTTCGGCGGTGGGGGTTATTCAGGTATTGTCCTGCCGGACAA
>NZ_JAZLLZ010000172.1:0-4051 GCF_045598405.1 Sodaliphilus sp. | reverse complement strand
ATAGTGTATCGCGTTTACCCTGCCCTGCCTTCGCTTGCGCTCAGTTAGGACAGGGTTATGTGCAGAACTGCGTTCTGCGTGTCGGCTTTCAGCCTCTCTTTGCCTTATGCTTTATGCGAGAGAAAGATTTTCATAAGATCCGCGCGGGGAGTCCCTAAAAACTCTATTGGCGAATAGTTACCAATGGGCATAAAACTTGCTAAATATCGTTATTTGTTCTGGGATTATTGCTCTAATAATGCATGGATTCCTGAGGCAATGAGGCTATGAACGAGACCTGTGACCATGCCGTAACTCACAGCCATCACCACTACCTCAACAGCAATTACCGTTACATTCGCCCTTGCCTTCTCTTGAATACCACAAGCTCGGCATCGGCACCGTCTTTGCCATACTCGCTCACGAGCAAATAGCGCTCATCGCATGCCACGCCATAGCAGCGGCCGTCGGTCTTCTGCACCTGGGTACCCCAGTAGGTGGCACCGTCGTCAAGAAGTTTCACTTCGTTGCCATTGACATTGTAGGCCTGGTTGACAAATGCCCCATGCAGAACATATAGATTATCAACGTGCAACTCTGCTATACCCAGCGCATTAATTTCCTCTATGAAGATTTTCTTCATGGGGTGGTTGGCGTGAGGGATGGCATCGGCAGGAAGGTTCCACCGCTTGAGCGTGGGATAGTATTTGAGCAATTCTTGCTTGTACTCGCAAGCAGTGAGGTTCTTGCCCGTGTGCTTGTTATATTCCTCAACAAACATTGAGCAATATTCAGCCATCTGCTCCATGGTGAAGTCGCCCGTGAAGGCTCCATCCTTGAAGCAATAGACACAATACTCATCACTTTTACTTCCATCGACATTTGTACCTAAAACCTCATCATTGAGAGGCATGCCGCAACTCTGGCAAAATTTCATTTCTTTCATAATCGCTTAAACCAAATTATTATATGAGGTTTTCTACCTTGATTTTCTTTCTCATCAGTATGTTAAAGTCAGTGCCGAATGTCTCGGTGAGGCCCGAGCGGTTGTCTTTCAACTGCGACGGCGAGAAGCCACAAATGTCGTTAAAGTCGGCTGTCATGTGCGGCAGGTCGTAGTAGCCACAGCTATATGCCACGTCGGTGAGCAAAGTTTTCTCATCGGCTTGCTGCAATTCCCTGAGTGCCCTGTGGAAACGCAGCAGCCGCAGATAGGTCTTAGGATTCATACCCATGTACTTATTGAACACACGAGTGAACTGTTTCTGGCTCAGGCAAGCTGCCGAGGCTAGGTCCGACGGTAAAAAATCATCATGATTGACGGGCGGCGGAGCCACCGAGCCATCGACTGGGACTATCTCGTCAAACACGTGCTGCAGGCGCATCAGGTTCACATCCTCGGCAGGAAGTTCGGCAAGGCGTTTCAAGAAGAAATCGTCGAGAAGTTTAACTCGCTCGTCCATGTTGCTGGCATCATGCACTCGGCGGCACACCTCCACAAACTCATCATCACCCAGCTGCTCGGGGGTCTGGTAATCGCCCTGGAACTCTTTTCTGAAAAAGAGCCGCGAGCAGAAGAACACAAACTCCACCCCGAAGATATTAACCGGTCCTGGCTCGGTGACCAGGTCTATGCTTTTCATCTCCAAGTGAAATAGGATAGTTTTGTGATGCTTGTCGCTGCCTAGCGGCGCTATGGGCTGCGACAGGTAGAACTGCAAGTTGGCAGCCCCGTTAGAAAACATAGTCTGTGTCCCGCGTGATGTGCAGTCGGCATTCATCACCCAGTAGTTATAGATGAACGGACGCAATGATTCGTGACAAGGTACTGTGGTAAATTCCATTTCTTCTTAAATATGCATGTAACTTTTAACGACTGCAAAATTACATAGTTTCCCTGTCATCACTTTGTAAAAAATGGACAAACGATCAAATAATGTTTTCAACCTTAATTTTTTTCTTCATCAATCCGCTGAAGTTTGGCCCGAAAGTCTCGGTGAGTCCTGCGCCGGTGCTTATCAGCTGCGACGGTGAGAAACCACATATATCCTTGAAATCACTGGTCATGTGAGGCAGGTCATAGTAGCCGCAGCGCCAAGCCACATCGGTGAGCGACTCCTGGGGCGACTGCTGCAGCTCCATCAACGCCTTGTGGAAGCGCAGCAACCGCAGGTAGGTCTTGGGATTCATGCCCACATATTTATTAAACACGCGGGTGAATTGTTTCTGGCTCAAGCAGGCTGTCGAGGCGAGGTCAGCTGTCGAAAACTCTTCCTTGCTGCCGGGCGGACATGCCACGGTGCCATCGGTGGGCACAATCTCGTCAAAAACGTCCTTGAGGCGGTCGATGTTCACATCGTTAGCAGGTATCTCGGTGAGGCGTTTCAAAAAGAAATCGTCGAGCAACGCCACCCTGGCATCTAAACTGGCTGCCTCATGGACGTTGCTGCACATCTGTGTGAACTCCTCGTCGTGCAACTCCTCTGGCGTTTGAAACTCGCCCACAAAAGCGGTCTTGAAAAACATGCGCGAGCAGAACGGCACAAACTCCACCCCGAAGATAACCACCGGACCTTCTTCGGTGACAACGCCCACGCTATTCATCTCCTGGTGGTAAAGCATCGAGCGGTGAAGCTTCTCGCTATCATTAACCCTGACAGCCTGCGACAGGTAGAAGTGCAGGCTGCCGGCACCGTTAGAGAACACCGTCTGCGTGCCGCGCGCTGTGCCGTGGGCGTTTATTATCCAATAGTTGCGTATGAAAGGACGTAATGATTCGTGACAAGGTATAGGTCTATATTCCATAAAGTATAATAATCTTAGATAAGGTGGGGTCAATTAATTATGTCGTGGAGGTTTTCATTCATGCGTTTTTATATTGCTGGTTGATTGCCTTAACCGCTTGGCTAATGCGCAATGTCACAACCAACATGAACCTCGAAAGCTTTTCTATTACTTTCGAGGTTCATATTAGGGTAAGTTCCGGGAACTTTGTATCTAGGCGTGATTGCCTTCACAGCGTGAACAATGAGATTATGGTCTGACGGGTCTTACCGAGAAGCCATACATGCGCTGTGAATAGCCGTTACCCTTGATGAGAGAGTTGAACGAGATGCTGCGGCCCGAGTTGTTGTTGTCGGTCGAGAGCGTGCCGCTCCAGTAGTTGCCCGACACACCCTGGGCATCGGCGTCGTTGCCATAGCGCCAGCCCGATGCGGGCAGGAAGATGCTGTTGCCGTTGGGGCCGGTAACGCGATAGCCGTGGGCTTCGTTAACGGTTTCCCATGTCCATGTACACAGGTTCATGAGCTCTTTCATCTCCTCGTCGGTGGGGAGTCGCCACTCGCCGCCCCAGTTGGCCTTGACGATGTCGTACTCGGTGCCCGACACGTTGTTGGGAGGCCAGTTAACGCCTGCGGGATAGTCGTTGAGCGATGTCGAGTGCTGTCGGCCTGTGGGGTCGGCCCATCCGTAGAGAGCGTTGCCGTTCTCCACATAGGGTGCGCTCTCCAGGTTCTCGCCGTCGAGGTCGAGGTTGGCATAGGCCCACTTGACCGAGAGGCCCAGGTCAACCACGGCATGTCCCTCTACAGCCTGGCAAACGTCCTCGGCAAAGAGGACACTGTCTATTTTCTCAACGGGGATGACCTGCTCGACACCAGCGGTGTCGGTAATAATCATCACCAGCTCTTTCTTTGCCGCATTGCTGGGCAGCGCGAGCAGTGAAAATGCTAAACTTAATATTATTGCTAATCTTTTCATGATGTTGCTATTTTTTAAAACTGAAAGAAATTAAAATAATTTTTTATTCTTATGTTCTTTTGTTCTTATGTCAAAAAAACTGCGGGTTGCACTGAAAGAAATTAAAATAATTAAAATAATTTTTATTCTTATGTTCTTTTGTTCTTATGTCAAAAAACTGCTGTTCTTATGTCAAAAAAACTGCGTGTTACACTGAAAGAAATTAAAATAATTAAAATAATTTTTATTCTTATGTTCTTTTGTTCTTATGTCAAAAAAACTGCGGGTAGCACTGAAAGAAATTAAAATAATTAAAATAATTTTTATTCTT
>NZ_JAZLLZ010000171.1:0-13942 GCF_045598405.1 Sodaliphilus sp. | reverse complement strand
ATGGGGGGTGGTTAACATGCTTTTTGGGGGATAAATTCACTTTTTTAGGGGATTGGGGATGGGATTTACAATAAAATTCATTACCTTTGTGTTTTTAGAAGCTGTTTAAATTTTATATCTAATAATTTCTATTATGAAACGACTAGTTTATTCTCTCATCTTGATATTGGTTGCTGCAATGGCTAGCAATGCAATGGCACAATCTGCAAGGAATGTTTACTATGTGGTAACAGGCAGTTATAGCAGTCTGCCCAAGGCCCAAAAGGCGACACAGGCTAACGATGCTGTCTATCCCATATATGAAGTGACTGCGAATGGTAAACAGGCTTACCGCATTTGTCCCCAGGTGTTTACCAGCAAGGGCGACGCACAACTCTATGCCAGCGAATACAAGCGTTGCTATGGCACCGAGGCATGGGTGTGGCAGTCGCACGGACAGGCAAAGCTCGTTGCCAAGGGCGACTCGGATGAGAGCCACGTGCCTTACACCTCGGTTGCCAGCGGGGCAACGGCCTACTATGTGGTAATCTCGGCGGTATCGTCGCTTGATGCAGCGCAGAAGTTTGCCGCAACCTGCCCCGACGGCATGGAATGCCCCGCATACGAAACCACGGTCAATGGCAAGAAGGTGTATCGCCTGTGCCTGAACCACTACAAGACCAAGAACGAGGCCGACGAGATGGTCGCGCTCTTGAAGGAACGCGAATGGAACGCGTGGGTGTGGAAGCACAACGGCCCCGCCAAGTGCGTGATGCTGGGCGGTAACCTCGCCGGCAAACTCAACCTGCCGTAAAGCCCACCTTAAACCAAAGGGCAACTTTGCCGTCTAAACATATATTGACAACCAAAACCCCTAACGAAAAATATTTGACTGCTATGCGCAAATTTTCTTTAACACTAATATTTTGTACCATTATGAGTTGGTTCTCATTCTTCTCGCACGGTGCGGAGAAAGCGGTTGACTTCAACTATCCGAAAGACGTGTCTAAAAACGCACTTGCCGACCTCGAGTCGGCGCTCAAACAGGGCAACGGCGAACTCACCGTTGACGCCCTTATCCGTTATTCAATAGCCCAGAGCGGCATCAGCCAGGATAACCTGGGTGAGATCATCGACCGCATCGAGGCTACTATCAAGAAAGAAAAACGTCCCGAGTACAAGGCGCTGCTCTACTACTTTGAGGCTCGCGTCTTTGAGGACTACATGTGCCATGCCGATGTGCGCGAGGTCATGGATGTGGAGGGCGAAAATCCCAGCAAGGACTACAGCGAGTGGACCGCAGCGCAATTTGAGGTAAAGATCGACGAACTTTACAAGCTCGCGGTTGCCGACCGCCAGGCACTTGAAGCAGTGAAGGTGACCGACCTGCCCAATATCATCAAGTGCAACGGGCTGGGTGCCACCTACGTGCCCACGCTGTACCTGTTCCTCGCAAGCGAGGTGATGGCAAATTCAAGCAACACCGACCTTAAAGAATTCTACCTGCAGAGCGCCAAGGCGAACAGCGTGCCTGCTTACCTCTATGCCGTGGACAAATACAACGGTTCAAAGCGCAACGAGGTGTATGAGCAGTACCGCGACAATGAGCACTGCGGACTGTTGCTCCCTGACTGGACAAGCAACAAGGAAGACTACGCCAAGCTGAAAGGTTACCTCTCACGCTTCCCCAACGGAGTCTATGCCCCAAACGTGCAGAACACCATCAACCACATGGAGGCAAAGCACGTGAACCTCGGCTACCCCAAGCACATCACCAAGGGCGAAGCTGCCAAGATGAAAGTGAAATATAGCAACGTGGAGCGCTTCACCCTGAACGTGTATCGCATACCCGACAAGGAGATAGGCAACAGCAGTTACTCTTACACGCTCAATCGCCTCGACAAAGTGCAGACCATCAACCTTGATGTTGAAGGCACCATCCCCTTTGAAGGCGAGAAAGATGTTGAGGTTAATGGACTTGACTATGGCAAGTATGTCATCGTTCCGTCATACATGGCCGAGGGCAAGGAACAGATTGACGAGAGCGTGAACTGGCGCGATGACCTCACAGTGAGCGACCTCGCAATCTTCACCGTGGAGCAGAGCGACAAGCAGAACAAGGTGTTCGTGGTCAACCCCGCGACCGGTGCGCCCGTGGCAGGCGTGGAGGTGTCGATGGACTACAAATATGACAACATCCACATCAAAGCAACCACCGACAAAGACGGCATGGTGGTTATCCCCGGCAACGTGGAGCGCTGCGAGATCAAGGTCGTTAAGGGTAACGACAAGTATGCCGATGCACTGAGCTACTACCGCGACAACTTCGGCAGTGGCTCGAGCAACAATATTGACATCTTCACCGACCTGGCAATCTACCGCCCAGGCGAGAAGGTGAAGTGGGCAATCGTGGCTTACTACACCAGCGACAACTCGCGCGACCTGCAACCCAATGCCAAGTTCAATGTTAAGTTCAAAGACATCAACAACAAGGAGATTGCCACCACACAGATAACTACCGACGAGTTTGGCCGTGCCGAGGGCACATTTGACATCCCCACCGACCGTCTCAACGGCAGTTTCAAGATTGAAGTGAGCAAAGGTGACGACTCTCGTGGATATGCCATTGGTTACAAGCGCATCAACGTGAGCGAGTACAAGACACCTACATTCGACATCACCTATACCACCCAGCGCAGCGCCTTCGTGGCACTGGAACCTGTGGTGATTGAGGGTAATGCCAAGACCTACTCGGGTCTGCCCGTAGCAGGTAGCGAGGTGAAGGTGACACTCTGCAAGAACGAGTGGTCATGGAACTGGCGTCACTACATGCCCAAAGTCAAGGGTACTGTGCTCATGGACACCACCGTGACAACCGATGCGCAGGGTAACTTCAAGCTGGAGTTCCCCGCATCGCTCTTCCCCGAGAACGAGGGCAATTACCGCTGGTGCCGCTACAACTACAGCGTTGAGGCGAAGTGTACCAACGCTGCCGGCGAGACTCACGAGGCAAGCAAGTCGTTCATCGTGGGCAGCCGCCGTGGCATTGAGATGCCCGACAACAACACCTTCCTCAACGAGAAGGTTTATGATATTCCCATCTCTTACAAAACTACCAGCGAGACCGAGAAGAGCGTCGTGTGCACCTACGAGCTCATCAACAAGGAGACAAAGGAAACCGTGAAGACCGGCAACTTCGACACTGCCGAGCCCAAGGTTGACTTCACCGCCGTTCCCTCGGGCGAATACACACTCAAAGCTCACATCCTCGCAGCCGACAAGGACGAGACAAATGCCGATGCCCAGATGACCCTGGTGCTGTGGCGCAAGACAGACAAGCAGGCACCCGTCAAGGACTGCGCAATGTGGCTGCCCAAGACCGACATCAAGGCCGACAACGCCGGCAAGGCTTCGTTCCTGGTGGGCACATCAATCCCCGAGGCCCACATCTACATGGTGGTGGCAAGTCACAAGGGCGTGGAGCGCAGCGAGTGGCTGCACTACACCGCTCCCGGAATGCACACGGTGAACGTCACCGTTCCCGAACGCGACGAGGAAGCACTCAACATCACCCTCTACACCTACTACAAGAGCAAGGAAAATAATGAGTCACTCTATGTTACCTGCGAGGCTCGCGAGCGCCGCATCGACATGGAGGCGACATCGTTCCGCGACAAACTCGTGCCTGGCACTCCCGAGCACTGGACATTCAAGGTGACCGACAAGCAGGGCAAGCCCGTCAACGCGGCTGTGATGCTTGAGATGTTTGACAAGGCACTCAACACACTTGCCGACAACACATGGCGCTTCTACCCCTACTGGAGCCGCTGCTATAAGTTCAGCATCAGCGGACAAAACCTGACTTACGGCACAATGGTGTCAAAGGACTGGCAACGCAGCAGCAAGAATACAGCAACCATCGAATACCCCGCCCTCTACATGTACGACCAGCGTCTGTTCGGTTACCTGGGCCGTGCTAACAGAATGTATAGCAAAGCAGCAGGTGGCCGCGTGATGGCAGCACCCATGGCAATGGTAGAGGAAAGTGTCAAATCTCAGGAGGCCGTAGCCGATAATGGTACATTCGGTGCTGCAAGCAAGATTAGAGTGCGCGGAGCTACATCCGCTCACGAGAGTGAAGCAGAGACCGAGGCCGCTCTCGACAACGTGGCAATGCGTATGGCCGATGTGAAGACCGCACTGTGGCAGCCCATGCTCACCACCAACGCCCAGGGCGAACTGGTAGTGGAATTTGACGCTCCGCAGTTCAACACCACATGGATTGTGCAGGGTATCACTTGGGATAAAGAACTCTACTCTTCTCGCTTCAACCGCGAGGTGCTCACCCAAAAAGAAGTGATGGTGAAGGCAAGCTTGCCCCGCTTTGTGCGCACCGGTGACAAAGCTACTCTCACTGCAAGCGTGATGAACGCTACCGACGAACCTCGCCAGGCAAAGGCCATGATCGAACTCTTTGACCCGCGCACAGGCAACGTTGTCGCTACCAAGGAATTCGACGAGCAACTGCAGCCCAACGGCACCAATGCTGTGTCAATCGACTGGGACGTGCCCGAGTCACTGGCATTCGTGGGCTTCCGCATCAAGGCAGCCAGCGGCAAACACAGCGACGGCGAGCAGGTGATGGTTCCCGTGCTGGCAAGCACTCAGCCCATCATCGAGACCCAGCCCTTCTACATCGAGCAGAACGAGCACAACCACAGCGTGACAGTGCCCAGCAACGCACGCGACGCACGCGTGACACTTGAGTACTGCGACAACCCCACATGGTACTGCGTCACTGCACTGCCCACTATATTTGACGACAACTACAAGATTAGCACCCATGCGGCCCACACGCTCTTCACCATCGACGTGGCTCAGGGCATCGCCGCTGCTAATCCCAAGATTAAGGAGGCCGTTGACCACTGGAACGCTAACCCGCAGGACAGCGTGCTCGTGTCGATGCTCGCCAAGAACCAGGACCTCAAGATAGGCAACCTGCTGGCTTCGCCCTGGCTCAATGAGAGCGACCGCCAGACCCTGCGCATGTCGCGCATTGGCGACCTCATGGACAAGGAGAAGATGGCAGTAGAGCGCAAGAAGGTGGTTGACGCGCTGCTCGAGAACCAGAACGCCGACGGCGGCTGGTGCTGGTTTAAGTACCCCGGCTCAGAGTCAAGCATCTACACCACCCACGAGGTGCTCGAGCTCATAGGCGAAATCAAGCACCTGGGCTACCTGCCCGAGAACGCCGAGCTCGACAAGGCCGTGAAGCGCGCCCTGGCATGGTACGACAAGGAGCAAGTGCGCATCTACAACGAGCGCAAGAAATATGGCGACAAGAGCTACAGCGGCTTCAGCGACTTCGTCTATGTGCGCACCCTGTTCAAGGATGTGGCGATGAACAAGGACGCCAAGACCCTCTTCAACAACGCCCTCAAAGCAATGAAGAGCGACTGGAACAAGGGTCTGTCGCTTTCGGGCAAGGCCTACTTTGCCCTCACCATGGAGCGCAACGGCGAGCACAAGACCGCTGCCGCCATCACCGAGAGCATACGCCAGTTCAGCATCACCAAGCCCGAACTCGGAACCTACTGGGACAACCTGCAGAGCGGCTGGCGCTACTTTGACAAGGTGGCAGTCACTGCAACCATCCTCCAGGCACTCAACGAGGTTGACCACCGCAAGGACGAGATCGACGGCGTGCGCAAGTGGATGCTCCTGATGAAGCAGACCAACGACTGGGGTTCATCGAGCCTCGCAGCCGATGCCGTTTACAGCATCCTCTCTACCGGTACCGACTGGCTGCAGCCCGCAAGCCAGGTGAGCATCACCGTCGATGGCAAGGCACTCGACATTGCCGACTCCGAGAAGTATCTGGGATATGTGCGCCGCACACTCAGCTGCCAACCCGGCGCAGTCATCAACATCAACCGCGACGGCACATCACCCGCATGGGGCGCTATCTACAACCAGTTCCGCGCCGAGATGAGCGAGACACCGCAGGTGGCTATCGACGAGCTGTCTATCAGCAAGCAGTACTACATCTACGGCACCGACGGCAAGCTCGTTCCCGCAACCTCTCTCAAGGTGGGCGACAAGGTGCAGGTGCGCACCGTCATCAAGTGCAACCGCGACCTTGACTTCGTCACCGTGGTCGATGAGCGTGCTTCATGCTTCGAGCCCGTTGACCAGCTCTCGGGCTATCGTTATGCCGACGGCACTTACTACTACCTTGAGACCAAGGACTCAAAGACCAACGCGTTCTACACCAGCCTGATGAAGGGCACCCACATCATCTCGTATGACGTGTATGTAACCGCTCGCGGCAAGTTCAGCGCAGGCGTAGCCTCGGCCCAGTGCCAGTATGCCCCCCAAATCGCTGCCCACAGTGCTGGAACTACTCTTGAAATCGAGAAATGATAATGAAATTATAAAACTATTTAAATAACCTAACGGGGCGCATCTTGCGGTGCACCCCACTTTGAAAAAGTAAAATTCACAATGAAAAAAAATGTTATTTTTATCGTGGCACTGCTCCTCGCGAGCTCACTGTCGATGCGTGCCATGACCGAGCGAGAAGCTCTCGTGGCAATTTACAAAGCCCTCAATGGCCCCGAATGGGAAGCCGATGACGCCAAGGGATGGAACACCAATGCCCCCATCAAGGAATGGAAAGATGTGACAACCGATGCCACCGGTGAGCATGTAGAGGCCCTGCAACTACGCGCCGACGAAATTAAAGGCTACCTGCCTGCTGCCATAGGCGAACTCAAAAGCCTCAAGTATTTAAAGTTGAGATATAAAGACCGCGAAGCCGATGCAGCACAGTGCATTCCCGCCGAGGTGTGGACACTGCCCGAACTTGTTGACATAGACGTGTATATTGCCGGCAAGGGCACCTACACACTTCCCAAGGAAATCAACTGTCCCAAACTCAACACAATCAAGGTGAACAAACTGCAAGGTCCCTTTGACGTGCTGCTCACGCTGCCCAAGCTCGTAGAGGTGTGCTTTGAGGACGTCAATGGCGATATGCCCGAGAACATAGGAGAACTGACCAAGTTAAGAAGACTCACCTGGAAAAGCGGTAACGATCCCACAAAGCGCATTCCCGCTTCCCTGGGCAAGTGCTCAATGCTGGAAAGCCTCATCCTTGACAACAGCACCTTCACCAAGGCCCATGTGGGCAACATCGAGTTCCCCGCCGAGGTGTGGGACCTCACTAACCTCAAGTATCTGTTCCTGCGCAATATTGCCGACAAGCCCAGTACCATTCCTGCCGACAAGGTGGCAAAGATGACCCGTCTGGAGAACGTGATTCTGTGCCGTGTGAGCCTTGAGGGTAATATCCCCGCCGAGTTCTTCACTACCGGCAACATGAAACAGTTTGACGTGTATGAGAACTTCATCACAGGCAGCATCCCCAAGGAATTGGGCAACTGCATCAAACTGACCACCGTGCAGCTCAACAACAACAATCTGACCGGCAGCATTCCCGAAGAGTTGGGCAACTGCCCCAAGTTGAGAAACCTCAACCTGAGCAAGAACCCCGACCTGGGCGGAAAGGTTCCCGAGAGCTTCGTTAACTGCCCCGACCTTGCTATTTTCAAAGTTGACGGCACTCAAGTTGACTCCAACGTATCAGAACCCCTAAAAGCTCACCCCAAGTTCTCACGCTGGAAATTCAATAAGTAATCGACATGTCAACAACGATATAGCCATATCGGTGTGCATCGCATGCCGATATGGCTACATTAATTAAACCCACCTAAATATATTTGGTAGTTTTAGAGAAAATGTGTAACTTTGCATTGTTTTATTATACTTATAATAATTATACCCATAATAATTATGACTACAATAAAGAATCCGTTCGTCATCGGGACATATATTTCGCCGGAATATTTCTGCGACCGTGAACAGGAAGTCAAAGCATTGTGCAAACACATTGAGAATGGACGCAATGTCTCATTAGTGTCGCCTCGACGCATGGGGAAGACAGGGTTGATACATCACTTCTTCAACAACGAAGAAATCAAAGACAACTACAACACATTTTTCATTGATCTGTACTCCACTAGCTCGCTTGCCGAGATGGTAAAGGCCATTGCAACCGAAATATTCAAACGGCTCAAACCAACCAGCGAAAAATGGTGGGAAAGATTTGCAACCGTCATTTCATCTCTCAATGCCGGGGTTAGCATCGACCCTATCAGCGGACTGCCATCGTTCAACATCGGACTAGGACAGATTCAGCAACCCGAAACAAGTCTAGAACAAATTTTCAACTACCTCGAAACATCCGACCGCCCCTGTATTGTAGCCATTGACGAGTTTCAGCAGATTGCACTATATGGCGAGAAGAATGTAGAGGCAATATTACGCACTCACATACAACGTTGCCACAACACGCGCTTCATCTATGCTGGCAGTAAGCAACACATGATGGCGCAAATGTTTGCATCTCCATCAAGGCCTTTTTACCAAAGCTGCATACACATGATGCTCGCCCCCATAGCACGCGAGACTTACGCCGACTTTTGCCAGCATCAATTCGAACACAACGGCAAACAACTGCAACGCGAAGTTGTCGAAGCAATATACGACAAATATGAGGGTTACACATGGTATATGCACATGATGATGAATGAGTTATATGCCATCACCGACAAAGGCGAATGTTGCACAGAAAAAATGATTGGCATAGCGCGAGAAAACATAATATTGTCGCAAAGCGCATTTTTCAAAGAACAGCTTTCAATAATACCGTTAAAGCAGAAAATGCTGTTGGAAGCTATTGCTGTGGAAGGGAAGGTGAGTAACGTAACATCAGGTGCATTCATACGCAAGCACAACCTGCCATCAGCTAGTTCGGTCCAATCGGCCTTGAAGGGACTTCTCGAGAAAGAAATTGTGGCTTGTGAAAACAAAACATACTACATCTATGATTTTTTCCTTGCCCACTATCTAAACATGTAATCTACCTTTGCTGTTATAGCCACGTTTTGTTGCTTCGTTTTTGGGGTATTGGTGTGAATTAGATTTTTATTTCTTATAAAACTAATTATCAATGGTTTACAAAACATGAAATGATATCAGTTTTTTGGTGTTTTTCTTGCGGGGGTCATCAGGGAGCAGTAACTTTGCAAGTGAAAAATCAACTAAATTTACCACTATGGAACAGGGCAAGAAAATATGCAATGAGCTGAAGAAGGTGCGGCGGCAGATTGCCGAGGCTAATGGTATCGCCTACTCCCCCACCGAGTGTCACCACAAGGGCAACTGCGCGGGCACATGCCCCGCTTGCGAGGCCGAGGTGAAATATCTTGAACACGAGCTGTCGCTGCGCAGCATGCTGGGCAAGGCGGTCGTGGTGACAGGACTGGGGCTGTCGGTTGCTTCGTGCACCAATGCCCAGGCGACACGGCCAATCAAAACAAGCGCAGACCAGAGCAACTGCGAGGTATATGACACGACCGAAGCGGTAGAAGGTGAAATACCCCTACTGGTTGAAGGAAAAGTCCCTGCTATTAAAGAAAGCCCCGTGTACCAGATGGTGGAGGAAGTTGCCGACATCCCCACTGGGGACAAAAATTTCGTGTACAGGAGTGTAGATGAGATGCCTGTATTTCCCGGCGGAGAGGAAGCAATGATGAGGTATCTCGCGGAGAACGTACGATACCCCGAGCAAGCATCTAAGGATTCTATACAAGGCCGAGTCATAGTGCAATTTGTGGTGAAGGACGACGGGACGGTGGGAACCGTCAAGGTGGTGCGCAGCGTTAACAGCCAGCTCGACGCCGAGGCCGTGCGTGTGGTAAAAAGCATGCCCAAGTTCGTCCCTGGCAAGATTAACGGCATAGAAGTATCGGTGTGGTACACACTGCCAGTAAAGTTCAAAATAGAGAAGTAATCACTCAAAAGTAACTCTATAAACCAATAGAGTTTTTTGCGGACCCCGCGCAGATCTCTCGGATCTCGAAGATATTAAATTTAAATATTAGGTAAGATCAGTAAAATCCGTGCGGGGGGTTCCTATTACAGAGGTCACATCAGTCAAAATACACTCGGGCGTAGGAGCCGGTCTCGGTCATGCGTTTGCCGTAGAAGTCGGGCTCGTTGACGGTCTCGATGTCGTCGCCATCGGGGAAACTCTCGTCGATCATGTCGCGCATTTCGTCAAACTTGGCCTGGGCTTCCTCTTGCGAGGCAAAGCGGTAACTGTCGCTGCCGCTGGCTCCGCTGCTGTTGTAGTAGTCAAACTGCACCACGATTTTGCGGGCGGGAGCGGCAACCTTCTGCTTCACAGGCTCGGGCACGTTGTGGGTGGCAAAGTAACGCCACAGCGGGGCTGCCATGAGCGCTTGCAGCATCTCGTTGCGGGTGAGCATGTCGAGCACCTCGCGCTGCGACATGAGCAGCACCTCGATGTCCTCGCTCTCGTCAAGCGACTGCCCTGCCACACGCTCCACGCCCACGGCAAGGAAGCAGTGGGTGATGTTGTCGCAGATGCTGGGATTCTGCCCTATCGTCATTATCTCCTGCCACTCGCCGCCGGCATAACCTGTCTCTTCAAGCAACTCTCGACGTGCGCTCTGCTCGGGTGTCTCGCCGTCCTCGCACATGCCTGCGCACAGCTCTACCATCACTGTGTCCATAGCGTGGCGGTACTGACGCACCATCACCATGTCGCCACCAGTGGTGATAGCGATGATGTTGACCCAGTCGGGGTACTCCAGCACATAGTGCTCGGGATTGATGACACCGTTGGGCAGCTGCACCTTATCGACACGCGCAGTGAGCCACGGCCGCTGAATTATGTATCGGCTCTCAAGCGTGGTCCATTTCTTTATCTCCTTTGCCATGATATAAGTCTTGTTTAGTGCAAAGGTAATAAATTCTCAACAAACAACAACTATAAAATCCAAAACACTTGACTGATTACACAGAAAGTTGTAACTTCGTGGCGTGAAACCCTATATTGATATGACAGGCTTTAAAAAACGTATCGTTTACTTTGATTTGCTCAAGGGCATTGCAATTTTCCTGGTGGTGATGGGGCACGTGCTCACTATGTGCATACGTGGTGTGGATGCGGCTTTTTTGTTCAAGTTCATCGGTCAGGTGCACATGCCTGTGTTTTTCTTCATCAGCGGTTACATGACTTACAAGGGCACCGAACAGGGCGGATGGGCACGTCCCAAGCTGGGCAAACGCTTTTTGCAGCTCATCATTCCATTTTTGGTGATGAGCGCGCTGTGGGTGTGGTATTTCCCGCACAGCCACTTGGAGTCGCCCTTGCATGACAATCTGCCCGACCTGTACCGTTCTTACTGGAAAGACGGCTACTGGTTCACACTGTGCCTGATGCAGCTGTGCATCGTGTATTGGCCCGTGAGCGTGGTGATGTCGCGCATCAAGCGCCTGTGGGCACAAGTGATGGTGGCAGCGATTGTGTATGGCGGCCTTGCGGCACTGTCGATGGCATTTGCCGACGAGGAGGCTAACCTGGACCTTGCCGGAGTGGGCCTGCTGGCACGGTTTTTCCCGGTGTTCATGATGGGCGTGTTTGCCCACTGCCACAAGGATGGGTTTAACCGCCTGTGGCACAGCGAGTGGGCATTACTCACGGCGATTGCAGTGGGGGCGCTGTCGTTCTATGCGGTGGTATATCCGTGGGACTTGCCATGGCTGCCTGTCTATGCCGAGTTCATTAGCATCCCCGTGATGCACGCATGCCTCATGGTGGTGGCGCTTGCCATGATTGAGCCATGGAGCAACCATGAATATGGCGAGGGATGCCGTCCCAGCATGATTGCCCGTTTCTTCAACCACCTGGGCAGTGAGAGCCTGGGCATATACTTGTGCCATTACTTCTTCCTGTTCCCGCTCACGATGTTGCGCCAGCCTGTCACCGACATGGGGCTGGCAACGTTGCCTCTCGCCGTGATCTCGGCAGCGGTGGCCCTGTGCATCATCGGCATCACGCTGCTCGTTATGCGGCTGATCAAATGCAGCCGTGTGCTCGGTTTCCTCATGCTGGGCAAACCGCTGAGGTGAAAGAATCACTAATAGACACAATCAGGGTCCCGCTTCATTGAGGCGAGACCCTGATTTGTTTTTGTGATATGTTTAGAACATTATTTCATCGTCCATTGAGGATAACATTAATCACTGCATTCAGGTCGGTTGCATCGATTTCGCCGTCGCCGTTCACATCGCCACGGCCTTCAAAGCTAGAAGCAGGTTGGTCACCCAGCACAATAGCCACCACGTTATTGATGTCGGTCACATCGACTTCGCCATCGCCATTCACGTCGCCTTTGAGAGTAACCTTCTTGGGTGTGGGGAGTGATACTGTGAGTGTGAGGTCATCGGTGACGTTAGAGCGGCTAGTGCCCACGCCAGTGCAATCGGTGAGCGCGCTGTTCATTGCCTCGTCGAGCATGTCGTGGAAGCGGCCCTTAGCCACGCTCTTCGCCATCATCTTCACGAGGAAGTTTTGGTCGGCAAGGAGAACGTCGCAAGTTGCATCCACACCGGTGTCAAGCTTCCTGCTGATTGAAGATGGAGTAACGCCCGACTTCTGCTCATTGCCATTGCTCATAGTGATATTAAGTTCGGAAATCACATCTCCCAGACCCTGCACGCAAGCCTCGGTGAAATCTTCCTGCGAGAGAGTGATGCCATAGTCGCTAAACAGGCTGCCGATTTCGTCCCAGTTGTGCCAAATGATGCTGCTCACTGTGGCGCGGCTGCTTGCCTTGGCACGGCTGAGAGCCGTAGAGGCGAAGTTAGAGTCGCCAGGGGTTTTGGTAAGCTTGTCGGTTGTGAAAGAGATGGCATTGCGCTCGGCATTCATAGTGATGTTGCGCACGTGGCAGGGATAAGCTATTACCGAGCCAGTGGTTACCTCGACGATAGACTTGCTCTTGTCGCTGTTGTACCAAGTTGAGCCATTTGAGATGTGGATGTGGCCAGTGAGGAAGAGCTGCATGTCGTGAGCAAGGAACTGAGAGCGTATATTCTCTACGTCGGCAACCATAGCGTCACCCAGCAGTGATTCCTGATCGTCGATGTGAGGAATGAGCTGGTGGTGCATCATGGTCATCAACTGCTTTCCCTTTGCCTTGGCTTCGTCGGCCTTGGCAAGGATCCATGCGAGCGATGCAGCATTGATGCCATTGGCCTCGAGATCTCTGTTCTTATCGCGTTCTTTACACAAGTTGTCGTCAACGGCGATGAGCCACAGTCCGGGAAGGGGCTCGCACACATAACTCAACGAGTTGGGGTCACGCTCCACAGCAGCGTTATATCCCATATTGGCATAAATTGTAGCAAACTCGGCACTGGTGACAGTAGCAGCAGTGCGCACCATGCCGCCTGAAAAAGTCCTTGCATTGGTGTTGTTCACATCATGGTTACCGGGAATCACCCACACCTTGATGCCTGCGTCAACCAGTTTTTGCAGATGAGCAGCGACCACGTTGTGGCTAACCTTCTCACCATTTTTAGTAAGGTCACCTGCGATGAGCAATCCGGCAGGTTTAGCCGTCAAAACCTTATTGACAACAGCCTGCATGATATCATCGGCTTTGTCAAACATCTTGTTATCGTTGTCGATTTCTTTTTGTAGATTTGCACCACCGCTAACCATACATGACGGGCTGAGCAGGTGTAAATCGGTAATAAGCATAAGTTTCTCAGGTGCACTTTCTTGCGCATAAAGGTTTCCCACAGACGTGAACATAGCCGGGGTAATAATTAATGTAGCAGCGGCTATGAGTTTTTGTAGTTTTTTTAGCATAACTATTTGAATTAATTGGTTTTATATTGCAAATATAATCAAAAAAAAACAAAGAGGCAACATTGAGAGTAGAAAGTTTTGAGGTCACAGAGGAATGGAGAGGGATAGAGAGGGATAGAGAGGAATAGAGAGGAATAGAGAGGACATGAGAGG
>NZ_JAZLLZ010000170.1:0-13461 GCF_045598405.1 Sodaliphilus sp. | reverse complement strand
GCGGTCGCCAGACCGTCGGATGGCAACACCGTCACCACACCGGCCTCGACAGAGGCCGCACTGCATCGTAACCGGCGGACGCCAGACCGTCGGAAGGGAACACCATCACCACATCAGCCTCGACAGAGGCCGCACTGCATCGTAGCCGATGGGCGCCAGGCCGTCGAACAGATATATACAAGTTCAATGCGGCCCCTCCGAGCCCGTTAGTTATATATTCCCTTTTCCGCCGGACTGCGTCCGCCGGTTACGATGCAATAAGGCGGTTCCACCGCCTGCACCGCCAACACCACAACCAGAACCGCCACCCCCTCAAGCACCTACAGTATCACTTACCAGGCCTAATATGCCAGAAAGTGAATCATACTTGACGGGGGACCCGTCACACTGCATCGTAACCGGCGGTCGCCAGACCGTCGGATGGCAACACCGTCACCACACCGGCCTCGACAGAGGCCGCACTGCATCGTAACCGGCGGCCGCCAGACCGTCGGAAGGCAACACCATCACCACATCGGCCTCGACAGAGGCCGCACTGCATCGTAGCCGATGGTCGCCAGACCGTCGAACAGATATATACAAGTTCAATGCGGCCCCTCCGAGGCCGTTAGTTATATATTCCCTTTTCCGACGGACTGCGTCCGCCGGTTACGATGCAATAAGGCGGTTCCACCGCCTACACCGCCTGCACCGCCAACACCACAACCAGAACCGCCACCCCCCTCAAGTACCTACAGTATTACTTACCAGGCCTAATATGACAGAAAGTGAATCATACCTGACGGGGAACCCGTCATACTGCATCGTAACCGATGGTCGCCAGACCGTCGGAAGGAAAACCATCTACCACACCGGCCTCGAAGAGGCCACACTGCATCGTAACCGGCGGTCGCCAGACCGTCGGAAGGCAACACCGTCACCACACCAGCCTCGACAGAGGCCGCACTGCATCGTAACCGATGGTCGCCAGACCGTCGGGGAGTCGGTAAGTCGGTACGCTGCGGGCACACTGCTGAGATTTCTTCCTATATTTTCGCTTTGTTTATGCAAAACACCCCGCACCGTGTATGGGTGCAGGGTGATGAAATATTGGGTTGTTCGTGAATTAGAACAATTTTTCAGGATAAACGCCATCCTTGTGGAGCTGAGCGAATTTCTCAACCACAGCAGGACGATCCTCTGAATAGGTAACGCCAAACCACTTCGACTCGGTAGTGAGAACCTTAACCTCACCGTCACCGCTCACTACGAGCTCATTGACGAGCGAAGGAATGAAGAACTCGCTTTTGGGCTTGTCGATGTTTTCCTTGAGGAAACGCACGAAGAAGTCTTCGCTATATTTGAAGTAATCGGGAGTGAAGCCCCAGAAGTTCATTGACACGGGTGTGTCGAATCCCAGAATCTGCTCCTCGCCGTTCTCATCCTTGAACGAAATCTCATGCTTCTCGTTGTAACCGATAGCAGTGCGCTCAACCACGCCAGTGAGCACGCCTTCCTTTGTCTCGCACACACCGCGCGAAACGGTACCGCTCTCGCTCATGGTATTGCCCACCTTGAAGCCCACCATGCTGTAGTGACCCTTTGAGTCCTCGGGCAGAGATGAAAGCTCGGCTGCCATTACCTCAAAGCTATTGCGGCCATAGTAGTCGTCGCTGTTGATGATTGCAAAAGGCTCGTTGATAACGTCCTTACCCATGAGCAGGGCGTGATTTGTACCCCAGGGCTTAACGCGCTCGGCAGGGCAAGTGAAGCCTTCGGGCAGATCGTTAACACTCTGGAAAACAACCTCTGTGGGGATGTGGTTCTCATACTTTGAGAGAATCTTCTCGCGGAAGTCAGCCTCAAAATCCTTGCGGATTACGAATACAACCTTGCCGAAGCCACTCTTGATGGCATCGTAGATTGAATAGTCCATAATTGTTTCCCCGTTAGGTCCGAGACCGTCGAGTTGCTTGAGTCCTCCGTAACGGCTTCCCATACCGGCTGCAAGGACAAATAAAGTAGGTTTCATAATTTGATAAAAATAATTTTTAAATTTTCTTATATTGACTTGTTTAAGGGTCTATATAATTATATATCAATGCAGAGTCCCTGCGATATTATTGTTGAAGAGACTAATTCAAGTTTCGCATATTTAAACCATTTGCTTCACACCAGTTTGCTCCGATTAGCGTCCTAATGGACGCAGTGTTTGTCGTATTTCTTCCCCCACCGCCACTACGTTCGGCGGTGGGGGTTATTCAAGTATTGTCCTCCTGGACAAGCAAATTAGCACCAATTACTTTGTCTTGCGAAAGGTGAATTAAAATCATCCGAGACATCCGCTCGAAATAGTCTCATTGCTGAATGCTCACAGGGGCTATGTGATTTTTACTTAACCTTAAAGGCGTAAATGATTGTGTGGCAGTATTGCTGTCCGGGCTCAAGAACCTGCGACGGGAAATTGTCGTGGTTAGGAGCATCGGGCATGCCCTGGCACTCAATGGCCACGCCGTCGTAGTCATTGTAGGGGCGTCCGCTCTTGCTCACGGGTGAACCACCCAGCCAGTTGCCGGTATAAACCTGTGCAGCAGGCTGTGTTGTTGACACTTCGAGTACACGTCCGCTGGGCTCGTGAACGAGCTCTGCAACCTTCTTCAACTCACCAGGAACATAACCGTCAACGACAAAGCAGTTGTCATAACCCTTGCCATAGTTGAGCGCGGGGAAATCCTGCTTGATGTCCTGACCCAGTGCCTTGAAAACAGTGAAATCCATAGGAGTGCCTGCCACGGGAGCCATCTCACCCAGAGGAATGAGAGTGTCGTCGGTGGGAAGGAAGCGTGAACATGCCATCTGCAACTTGTGGTCGAGCACTGAACCGCTGTCCTCACCTGCCAGATTGAAATAAGCATGGTTAGTGAGGTTGATAACGGTCTTTGCATCGGTCACCGCACCCAGAGTGATGACGAGCTGGCAATCTTCGGTCCACTCATACTTGACTGTTGCGTCGAGGTTGCCGGGATAGTTTTCGTCACCATCGGGGCTGTGCAGTGTGAACACTACAACGTCGCCTTCAAGATTGGCGTTCCAAATCTTGTTGCAGTAGCCTTCAGGGCCGCCGTGCAGTGCATTGGGACCATTGTTGATAGCGAGCTGGTACTGCTTGCCGTCGAGGGTAAACTGGCCCTTGGCGATGCGGTTAGCATAACGACCGGGAGTCTTGCCGGCACAGGGTCCGTCGGCAAAGTAGTCGGCAGCATCGGCATAGCCTAGCACAACATCAGCCAGCGCGCCGTCCTTGTCGGGCACACAGGCTGCAACGATGCCGGCTCCCAGTGATGAGAGTGTAACGCTTGCACCGGCTGCGTTAGTGAGAGTATAAAGGGTTATCTCGCCCTTAGACGAGATAACCGTTTTCTTTTCAATGTTCATTAGTCTTCACATTTGTGAGCACCGTCGCTGATAACCACGGGATAGATAACGGGCTCGTGACCATATTTCTCGTTGAACTTAGCCTTAACAGTCTCGATGAACTTGTCATAGAGATCGTCCTTCACCAGGTTGATAGTGCAGCCGCCAAAGCCACCGCCCATGATGCGAGAACCTGTGACACCGCACTCCTTAGCAACGTCGTTGAGGAAGTCGAGCTCTACGCAGCTAACCTCGTAGTCCTTAGACAGACCGTTGTGAGTCTCATACATGCGAGCTCCCACTGTCTCGAAGTCACCCTTCTCGAGAGCTTCGCACACATCGAGTACGCGCTGCTTCTCACCGATGACGAAGCGTGCACGCATGTAGTCTTCCTCGCTGATTTTAGCCTTAACAGCCTCCAGCATAGCGAAGTCGGCATCGCGCAAGGTTTCCATACCCAGCTTAGCAGCTACGCGCTCACAGCTCTCGCGGCGCTTGTTGTAGGGAGAGTCAACGAGTTCGTGCTTAACCTTTGAGTCAACCAGAACGAGCTTGTAGCCCTTCGCGTCGAAGGGGAAGTACTCGTGCTCGAGCGAGCGGCAGTCGAGGCGCATGAGGCAGTTCTTCTTGCCAAATACAGATGCAAACTGGTCCATGATACCGCAGTTCACGCCGCAGTAGTTGTGCTCAGTTGACTGACCGATGAGAGCGAGTTCAAACTTTTCAATCTTATTATCGTTGAAGAGGTCGTTCAATGCAAAAGCGAAGCAAGACTCAAGAGCAGCCGATGATGACAGACCTGCACCCAGAGGCACGTTGCCTGCAAACACGGTGTCAAACCCCTTAACGGTGAAGCCACGCTTGATGGTCTCGCGGCACACACCGAAGATGTAGCGTGCCCACTGCTCCTTGGGAGCGTCTTCCTCGTTGAGGCCAAACTCGCAGTATGAGTCAAGGTCGGCACTGTAAGCACGCACCTTGTCGGTACCGTTCACGTTGATCATCGCAGCGATATACTTGTCGATAGCGCCGGGGAACACGAAACCGCCGTTGTAGTCAGTGTGCTCGCCTATCAGGTTGATGCGGCCTGCAGATGCATACATAACACCATTGGTGCCAAACTTCTCGTTGAATAACTCTTTAATTTTCTGTTTCATCGTATTTAATTTTTAGATATGAATAATCATTGTAAAAGATTTACACCACGAATTTAGTAAAAAATTTTGACACCACCGCGTGTTTACACGAAAATAACATTTTTTACCACAAATGTGAGATGCAACAACTACACACCAATAGTGTTTTTTGCTGACTCCCCGCGTAGATTTCTCTCGGTCTCACATAGAAGGACACAGAGATTATTGTCTTTCAAAAATTAAATAATCAATATTTTATTGCTTTATACTATTGGAACGAGAAAAAATCATTAAATTTGCACAATGGTATAAAACATCTACTTTATGAATGCTAACAATATTGACTTTGTGACATACTGCATCGGTAATTTGTCTCGCCGTCTGCACCTTCCACAACAAGAGGTTTACCGCCGTCTTCGCGATAGCGGAATACTGCATTCATATATCATACCAAGCTATGACGTGCTTCACACCTTCGGCAAAGAATACCTCATGGATGATTTGACCGACTACATGAGAGAGAAAGGAGTTCTTTCATGAAAGTTTACCATTCAAGCACAGTGGTTGTCAACACACCTGACACCAGCCATTCACGGTTATACCTTGACTTTGGTCCAGGATTTTATTTAACAACACTGCATGAGCAGGCGGTTAAATATGCCGAGCGTTTTATTCGTCGCGGCAAGACAGCTATTCTCAATATCTACGAATTAAATGACAACCTATCATCAAATTGGGAAGTAAAACGATTTGAGAAATACGACGAAACATGGCTAGATTATGTCACAGAATGCCGGTCGGGAAGTATTCCTGACAGCAGCGATATTATAATAGGAGGCATTGCCAACGACAAGGTATTTCGCACACTTGATTTGTATTTTGCTGGATACATTACAAAAGAAGAAGCTTTGCATCGTCTTATATATGAAAAAACAAATAACCAAATTTGCATTCGCACGCAAGCAGTGCTCGACAATGAACTAACTTTTCTTGAAAGCCAACAACTATGATAACTCACGACGAAGCGTTTTACGCAATTCTTGAAGCAAAATATGCGCGTATTATCAGTGCTCTAGCTGAGTTGCATTCCATCTCTACAGAGGATGCGATGGACATGTTCTATAATTCCCAAACTTCTCAGCTCATTGAAGAAGGCGTGAGCGACTTGCATTGCCGTAGCGACAAGTATCTTGCCGAGGAAATATGGCAAGAACATACTGAAAAACAGCAACAGTCAAACGGCTGATTTTTATCTTCGGCGAAACCACCCCTATACCACCTCGGCATAACTGCTATAATTCATGTCGAAAAGTACTCCACGCCCTTCACTTGAGAGGTTCGGGGTTGCGATAGGTGTCGTCGGGGAGATGGTGGATATAGCCTTCATCGACCAGGAATGATAGCATAGAGAGTATCTCGTCCTTGGGGAATGAAAGCGTGTCAACAAGTTCCTTTATCGTGCGCGGCTTGACCTGCGTCATGTAGAGTATTCCTTCCTGCACATCGGTGCTGGTGTGGTCGCCTCGCTTGCGGCGGTCGATGCAGGCATCGCAGTGACCACAGTCGGTGTGCCCATGCTCACCGAAGTAGGCCAGAATGGCTGCTTCACGGCACCGCACGGTGTCGCTTGTGTAGTTGAGCACGGCCTCTACCCTCTCGGTCATGCGCTGCTTGAGGTCTTCGTAAACAGCCTTGGGAAATCGCAAATAACGCGGTTCCTCACGCGATGTGGGGAAGAAGATAAATGGCGTGCGCTTGCGTGGCACGTAATGGAGGATGTGCATGCGGGTAAACTCTAGAAGGCTAGTGTAGATAGTCTCCTGGTCAATGCTGGTGCGATAGGCAATGACATCCTCGTTGATGAACTCATAGTCGGCAAACAGTCCCGTGTAGAGGCGAAGTATAGCCTGTAGCACCTGGTCGGCGCCGGGAGTGACAGTGTGCAGGTCGTAGAGTTCGCTCTTGTCGGCCATGATCATCACGCGCGACTGTGTTTCCACTTCTTCAATGAAATTGATGTATCCGGCACGCGAGAGTATGCCCAGCGCGCTGTGGGTGGGCAACACCGGCAACTTGAATGTGCGGCAAAAGAGGTTGAAGTTGAAGTCATACTGGTGGTCGTAGCCTTCTCCCACTCCCACTCCTATGAAGTTGCATGCACGCTCATACACTGTGCGCAAGAAGTCCTTGTCAGGAAACGAGTCGTCGATGTGCCGCTTGAGGGTGCGAGCATCGGTGGGAGCCACAAGCAGCACCACAAAGGAACGCTTGCCGTCGCGGCCGGCACGCCCTGCCTCTTGATAGTATTCTTCAAGCGAATTGGGCATGTCGATGTGCACTACCACTCTCACGTCGGGCTTGTCGATACCCATGCCGAAGGCGTTGGTGGCAACCATCACGCGGCACTCATCGCTTTTCCACTTGTTCTGCTTGTCCTCTTTGTCCTCAACTGCAAGTCCGGCATGATAGTAGTCGGCCGCTATGCCGTAGCGATTGAGTTCCTCGCTGATGAGCTTGGTGCGCTTGCGACTGCGCACATAAACGATGCCGGTGCCAGGCACGCGGCTCAAGATGCGCACGGCTTCGGCTATCTTGTCGCTAGTGTGACGCACTACATAGGAAAGATTGTCACGGGCAAAACTCTTGCTGAACACACACGGCTGCTTGAACTCAAGCCGTTGCATGATGTCTTGCACCACTTGGGGCGTGGCTGTGGCTGTGAGCGCCAGCACGGGAACGTCAGGGAAGAGTTTTCGCACTGAGGCGATGTTAAGGAACGAGGGACGGAAGTCGTAGCCCCACTGTGAGATACAATGAGCCTCGTCAACAACAATGAGGCACACTGGCATGTGCTTGAGGCGGTCGAGGAAGCTGCGCGAGGCAAGACGCTCGGGCGAGACATAGAGGAACTTATACCCTCCATACATGCACTTCTCATAGGCGCGCTTCACCTCGCCGGCTGTGAGCCCCGCATGGAGGTAGGTCGCCTTGATGCGTCGCGCCACCAGGTTATCCACCTGGTCTTTCATGAGCGAAATGATGGGGGTGACCACAAGTGCCAGTCCCTCCATGGCCATGGTGGGCACCTGGAAGGTAATGGACTTGCCGCCGCCTGTGGGCATAAGGCCTAGGGTGTCCTGCCCGCCGAGAACCGACTCGATGATGTCGGACTGCAACGGGCGAAACTCCTCGTAGCCCCAATATTTCTTGAGGATGTCTTTAATTGTTGGTGATGACTTGGGCATCGTCGCTCACTTTTATGCCTTTGACTTGAAGTTGAAGCGTAGTGGAGTTGCGATGCTTGCTCTCCTCGATAGTGTAGCAGATGTCAAAAGGCTTGCCCTCCTTGATATGGTCAAAATATTGCGACATAGTGAATGCAATGCCATTCATGACACGATTGCTCGAGTCATCGACAAGCTCCAGCTTGATGTGCTCCATCTTACGTCCCACTAGTTTGCTTGTACCGAAATCCCTTACGTTGCGAGTCACAAACAGCGGTTTCTGGTTTTCGGGGCCGAAGGGGTTAAAGTAACGCATGTTGCGCAGGAAGTCGTTATTAATCTCGGCAAAAGTGAGCTCGCAGTCCACATCCATCGAGGGAGTCACTTGCTCATCGTCGATGTGCTGCTCCACATACTCGGTGAAACGACGGCGGAACTCGGGAATGTTTTCTTCCTTAAGAGTGAGTCCCACGGCGTTAGTGTGCCCGCCAAAGTTCTCGAGCAGGTCACGGCATGACTTGATGGCTGCATAGACGTCAAAACCGCGCACCGAGCGTGACGAGCCTGTGGCAAAGCCGTTGCTCAACGTGAGCACAACCGACGGTTTGAAGTACAGCTCGGCAAGACGCGATGCAACAATGCCTATGATGCCTTTGTGCCAGTTGGGATCGTAGATGACAATGGGTTTCTTGCCATCGAGATGCTGAATGTGACGCTCAATGATTTCATTAGCCTCGATAGTGATCTGATGGTCAAGTTCCTTGCGGTCATGGTTATACTTGTCGATGCGCTTGGAAATCTCATAGGCCTCTGCCGAATTTCTAGTCACGAGCAGCTCTACCGACTCTTGTCCGCTCTCCATGCGCCCCGACGCATTGATGCGTGGGCCTATCTTGAAAATTATGTCGCTGATGGTTAGCTCCTTGTTGTTGAGTCCGCACAAACGAATGATGCTGCGCAAGCCCACATTGGGATTGTTGTTGAGACGGCGCAAGCCATAGTAGGCCATGACACGGTTCTCGCCTATCAACGGCACGATGTCGGCCGCGATGCTCACAGCCACAAGGTCTAGCATGCTCTCAAGGTCATACATGTTGCTGATGCCATTGCTCATGGCAAAGGCTTGCATGAACTTATAACCCACACCGCACCCCGACAGTCCCTTGAACGGGTATTTGCAATCTACCTGCTTGGGGTTGAGGATGGCCGATGCCGGAGGCAGTACATCATCGGGCACGTGATGGTCGCACACGATGAAGTCAATGCCCTTCTCCTTGGCATAGGCAATCTCATCGATAGCCTTGATGCCGCAGTCGAGCACGATTATCAACTTCACCCCTATCTTCTCGGCATAGTCAATGCTCTGCAACGAGATGCCATAGCCCTCGTCGTCGCGGGTAGGGATGTAATACTCCAGGTTGCTCTTGGAGTAAAAATTCTGCAGATACTTGTAAACCAAAGCCACGGCAGTAGTGCCATCGACGTCGTAGTCCCCAAATATCATGATCTTTTCCTTAGCCCCTAACGCTCTGTTGAGACGGTTCACGGCCTTGTCCATGTCCTTCATGAGGAACGGATCGAGCATTTGGCCTAACGTGGGAGAGAAGAATGCACGCACTTCGTCCTGATTCTTCACCCCGCGCATCACCAGCAGCCGTGCGATAGCAGGGCAATTGGGAAACTGCGTTTCCAACTGCTTGGCTATCTGTTGTTCTTGAGAAGTCAGAGGTAAGTAATTCCATTTACTTATCATTTATGTTGTTTTTTATTATGCTAGGGGAACCACGCCGCTCTCTTGCAGCCGTGGATTATATAGTAGGAATATGGCAAAAGGGGTGTCGCGAGGGCGACACACTTGCAGTATATATACACCTTATCATGGAGCATGCGGGGTCTTCGCCCGAACCTCCAAATGGTGCTAACCTAAAATCATGCAAGCACTTAGGCTACGCATCAGGTATCAAAGAACGTCACCAGCAACCCATACAAGCTGCCAATGTTGCCATATTTCCTTACAAAGTTACTTAAAATGATGTGCTTTACAAAGAAGATTTTGCTGATTTTCGTATTCAATAGTATTTTTTCACATTTTTTACACTATTGCGCAATCGTAGGTGGCCATACAGCAATGGAACTCCCCGCGCGGATCTCGCTGAACTCACTGATTTTTTCATTGAAAATATATATTTTGTGGATTTTTTAGACCTCAGGGAGGTCGTGACTTTGGTTAACTGCTGGTCGCAGACCTGCGGGCTGCCGGCGGGGAGGTGAAGCATGTAAAACGCGCGGTTGAAGACCGCTACCTCGAAACGTGCAAGGTGGCGGTCTTCAACCGCAGTATAAGTGTTATCGGCTCTATTTGTTACTTTGCAGGATTGTCGATATGGACATCCATCTGCGGGAACGGGAAATTGAGGCCGTTCTTGGGCAGTTCGTTATAGATGCGTTCGTTCACGTTGTAGAACACTGTCCAGTAGTTCTCGTGTGTGCACCACGAGCGAACCACAAGGTTCACCGAACTGTCGGCAAGTTCCTCAAGCGCAACCGAGTTGGGACACATTTCGTTGTGTATTGCCAGCGGTTCCTTATCGAGGATATTCATGATGACCTCGCGAGCCTTATCGACGCTGCCGCCATAAGAGATGCCCACACGCCACTCCACACGGCGATAGGGTTCGCTTGAGAAATTATTGATAGTGCCAGTGGCAAGGCCGCCGTTAGGAATCGTGATGCGCTCATTGTTAGGCGTGAGTATCACTGTGTGGAATATCTGTATCTCCTTCACCGTGCCCATCAGGCCTCCGGTCTCGATGAAGTCGCCCACCTTGTAAGGTTTGAGCAGCAGCACCAGTACTCCGCCAGCAAAGTTCTGCAACGTGCCGCTCAAAGCCATACCCACAGCAACACCTGCCGAGGCAAACAGGGCGATGAATGACCCCGTCTCGATGCCCAGGATGGCAATAGTAGTGATTATGAGCAGGAAGAGCATCGACATCTTGAACAGACTGAGCAAGAACGAGTTGAGCGAAGGCTCTACTTTTTTGCGTTCCATCACGGCCTTGAGCAGCTTGTGCACCTTGTTAATGATAAACTTGCCCACATAGAACACAAGCACCGCCGCCAGCACACGCAAGATGAATTCAAACATCATGCCCGACATGCTGGTGATGATACTGCTCCAATCTATACCCACCACGGTCTTGGCGATATTAGAGACCGAAAGGGACTCGGGGTTAGCGACAATAGAGTCAACGGTTGCGGCTACTTTGCCTGTAACATTCTCGATGTGAGACGCTGCCACAGTGTCAACAGGAGCGGCCTCTGGAATTTGCAATAATATATTCGATAAAATCATAATCTATTAACTTCTGGTGGTGCAAAAGTAATAAAAAATGATGATATATGCAACGCGTCCTCACTTATCGCAGGGCAACCGTATCAAAACTTGCCAAAACTTCCCGACTTCCCCCCCACGGAGTATTGGATCAGGTTATGGACCTAAAATAATGGAGGGATAGAAAAAACACACAAAAAAACATCTTGTAGGAATATAACTGCTAACACTTTTGTGTATCATGAGGATGTTGACATGCGCCTAAATTTTTTGTTGATTTTTTGTTGATTTCAAGCGAAGCGCCTTTTCTCTTTGGTCGTATTTAGGTGGTGGCGCTACGCTTGAAATACACTGAAAATAAACATAAAAATGTCTTACGCTCGTTTCGAGCGTGCGGACGACACGGGAGTGTCGTCCCTACCTCAACTTGATTTCGCATTTTGACACACCCTCGTGTCGGCTTCCAGCCTCTCATCACAAAATCTTGTGTGATCCGTGAGATGTGCGCGGGGAGTCCGTAAAAACAACATTGGTGCAATGTCCTAACGGACATGTATTGTTGCAGCAATTTTGATGCTGTTGCCCTGCAGTATCACACCGCCTCGATTTTGCTATTTCTTGCGTTCCTGAATGCAGTGAACGAACCGTAGATGTCGGCCATAGCCATGCTGGCGTTGTCGGCTTGCAGCTGGTACATGTTGGCCGAGTTCACGCCAGGCAAAGCCTTGCCCTGCAAGGATCCGTTCACGCCCGACACGTCCTCGAGCAGCTGCATCTGCAACTTTATCATCTCATATCCGCCTATGTCGGTCGCATTGGCCGATATCTGCTCTGGTTTCTCGGTCCCCATCTGCGGCGAGTAGGGCAAGATACCTCCGGTGGAGCTCCACACGCGGCGCACATCGGCCCACGTGAATCCATCGGGCAGTGCCGTCTCGGGATAGAGCAGCACCCCCTTGGCACACGATGCCATGATGTGGTCGAGCAAGGTAATCATGCGGTTAACATGCTTCTGCTGGTCGATTATGCCCTCGACAAACGAATGTACCTCTCCGTCGGTAAGCGGATAAAACTTCATGGCAAACGGATGGCTCTTGTGCTCGTAGGGTGAGTCCCACTCGGCAAGCAGGTCGCCCATGGGCGTGAACCATCGGCAATGCCACAGCGTGGCTACATCCCACTTCACATCCACATGGCCACAGTCCTTGTATTTTCGCGCAGCGGAAGGACTTTCCACGGTGACCTGTGCAGTGAGGCGGTTGTGACACACCGCCACCTCGCGGCTTTCGAGCGTCCACACTTCAATAGCACGGCATTTGCCGGGTTCATCGGTGTGCCAGAATTGAGTCGCGCTCTGGGAGTCGGCTCCAATCGAGTGGGCAAACGCCTCGCTGCGAGCCTGCGCATTGTCGGTGTATAGCCTGCGCACCCACAGAGCCTTGCGGCGCGACCCGCATGCCACCCGTTGCAGCAGTCGGGCAATGCTCAAGTCGTGGAGCTGGCCCACAATCTCGCAGTCCCACCCGCGCACATCGCACAAGGCGTTGACAAAAAATTTGTTAGGGTTCACGTTTTCCACCACCACATGGTTCATCCCGGCCTCGGCAGAGCGGTCGATGCGCTGCACGCAGCTGCCCGAGAGAAGAAACTCCTCAAGGGCACGGCTGTCGATCTCGTTGAGATTGTTGAAGCGCGCCACATCGTTAGCGGCAACGCCTGCATTGCCATTTTCAAGCTCCTGCACACGATAGCGCCCCACGACAGTGCGCATCAAGTTGCGTATCAAGTTGTTAGTCACTGGCAATGCACCATTGGCACTATAACGCTGCCAGTCGGTCAACACATTGCCGCTAGCATCTACCGACACGTCACCCCACTGGTCGCCATAGGCAAAACGCTTGTTGCGCAAGCGGCTCTTGCGCAGCTGGGCACCACTGTTCCATGCCCTGAAAGCGGCATCAAGAACCGCCACATTCACATTCTGTTCCATAGTATTTCTAGATTTAATTGAAAAAACGCTGCAAATTTATATTCCCCACGCCCATGCCACACCATCAACCGAGCAACTACCCCCAGCCCAACATTCAAAAACGAATCTGGTTGTAACTATTCACCAATGTTTTTTGCGGACACCCCGCGCGGATTTCACAGATAACACAGATTTAATAATAACTGAAAGAAATTAAAATAATTAGAATAATTTCTTATTCAGTTAAATCAGAGCAATCTGTAGGGCACAGAGATTTTTTTACTGAAAGAAATTATTCGAAATTAGAAGAAATTATTTATCTCCCACAAAGTATTGGATTAGGGGTTTATGCCTAAAATGAGGGGGAAAGACAAAAATAACATCTTGTAGGAATATAACTGCTAG
>NZ_JAZLLZ010000169.1:0-3119 GCF_045598405.1 Sodaliphilus sp. | reverse complement strand
ATCGATGTCGTGTTGGTGGTTCGTTTGGTTTTATTTGCCGCACTAAATTAAGTGAAATCACCGACATGACAAAATCCTGGGCAACTTTTTGTTGCTCAGGATATTATAAAAATTGTTAACAAAAGTGCTGCGGAATTAAGGGATTATGGTTTTTCTATTACTGAGGTGCCGTCGATGTCGGCGATGCGGGCTTTCAGTGCAGGCATCTTGTCGGCATCGCACTGCAGGGTCATCGAGCAGGTGTTGTCAAACTGCTGGTCTATCATCACCACGTCGCCGCCCTTGACAAGCTTCATCACGTCGTTCATCGACAGGTAGGGGAAAGTGAACGAAACCTGCGCCTGCTCGTGGCACTCGAGTATCTCGGCCTCTTCGATTGCTAGGCGGGCAGCTTCGCGGTAGGCCACGATGAGACCCGATGTGCCCAGTTTGATGCCGCCGAAGTAGCGCACAACGACAATGACCACATTTGTCAGGCCGAACGAGTTGATTTGCCCCAAGATGGGTTTCCCCGCAGTTCCGCTAGGTTCGCCGTTGTCGCTGCTCAGGTACTCGTTGCGTTCAGTGCCTATCATGTAGGCCCAACACACGTGGCGCGCGTCGTGGTAGTCGTTGGCATAGCGCTTGACGACGGCCTTGGCCTCGTCGGCACTCTGCACGGGCTCGACGAACGCGAGGAAACGGCTCATCTTCTCGGTATACTTGGCTTGCGACAAGCCCTTTACAGTCTTGAAAAAGTCACTCATAAATCATTTCCTCTCCGTTGCCGTCGATGTCCTCAATATCATATTGATATATTTCGAGGTCAAATTCCTCGGGGTCATAGTCGCCGTACCACTCAATGAGTTCCTTGGCACGCTTAGACCTGGGTTTCTTGATGGCTTCGCAAAAGTCCATGTAGCCCGGCACACCGCCTATATCCTCGGGGGGACAAGCTCGTTTGCCGCCAATGAGTGTGACAAGGTTGCGGTTTTCTCCCTCCTCGTAGTCTCGTGATTCTTGAACAGTGATGAGGTGTTCCCAACCGTCGCCAAAGTCGTATTCAAATGTGCACTTGTCGCCTTTGTTGAAAATGAGGTCACCTATGGTGTAGTTGCGAGAATCTTTGTTTTCCATCATGCTGAACATATCGAAACCATCATCACTTGTAGGCACAGAGTAGAACGTGGTTCCTTTAACAAACTGATGCAGATGCTCCATATCCCACCCCATAGACAACAAAATGATGTGGGCAAATGATTCAAGCATCAGGTTTGAAGGAATAACAAGCTTGCGCCAGATGGGTGGCTTTATGCCCTTGAGTTCGACGCGCACGGTGAGTTGGCGTGAGGGACGTTCGGGGTGACACACTATGCTGGTAAGTCCCATAGATGGAAGAAGATCTTCTTCAGGGTCAAGGGGATTGTTTCCCCATTCGTCATTATCGTCTTCATCTCCCATGCCATCGGGCATAGGAAATCCCATTGTGTCGTGAAGATGGCCCATGAGTTTCATCATGAACTCCATTTTCCCTTGTTCGTCGAGGGCTTCGTAGGCTTCAAAAATCTCGGTGGGAGAGAGCTTTAGTTTCATATTTTAGCAGATTTTTATGGATTATTTATTTGCCATGTTGTAGATGGCGGTCATTGCAGTGGTGTCGATTTTCTCAAGCGAGCCGTAGGCGAGTTTTCCGCCATGGCTGCACTTATCCACCATCTCGGCTATCTCGGCTTCTGTTACCTTGCGTCCAAGCAGTTCGGGTATGCTGGTGGGCATGCCGATGGTGCGGTAGAAGTCCTCAACGGCCTCAATGCCCTTGAGTGCTGTTGTCTCATGGTCGGTATAATCGCAAGTCACGCCCATCACATTCACGGCAAACTGCACGAAACGGTTCACGTGGCGTGGCATGACATACCTCGCATAGCTGCCCCACATGGCTGCAAGACCGGCTCCGTGGGTCACGCCGAACATGGCGCTGAGCTCGTGCTCGAGCTTGTGGGTCACGAAGTCCTTCTCGCCGCCGCACTCGGTGAGGTCGTTGTGCGCAAGGCTGCCGGCCCACATTATCTGGGCACGCAGGCGGTAATCCTCGGGTTTCTTGAGCACCTCCACAGCACATTCCTTCACGGTGCGCAGCAATGCCTCTGAGATAGCGTCGGTGAGCATCATGTCCTGGTGGGCGCAGAAGTAGCGTTCCATAGTGTGCATCATGATGTCGGTCGCTCCTGCTGCGGTCTGATAAGCGGGCAGGGTATAGGTGCGCTCGGGATTCATGATGGCAAACTTGCAGCGGCACAGGTCACTGTTCACTCCGCGCTTGAGCATGCCAGCCTCATCATTGGTGATGACGCAACTGCTGCTCATCTCGCTGCCAGCCGCAGGAATTGTCAGAACAGCGGCAACTGGCAGGCAAGCCTGGGGCACAGCTTTGCCGTCCCACAGATCCCACACGTCGCCCGTGTAGGGCACGCCGTAGGCAATCGCCTTGGCCGAGTCGATGACGCTGCCGCCACCCACTGCAAGGACAAAGTCAATCTGCTCCTTGCGGCACAGCTCGATGCCGCGGCGCACCATTGTCAGCTTTGGGTTGGGGACAACGCCGCCCAGTTCCACGGTGTAGATGCCGGCCTCGTTGAGCAAGGCGGTCATCTTGTCGAGCAATCCGCTCCTGCGAGCACTGCCGCCGCCATAATGAACCAATACACGGCTGCCGCCAAAACTCTTAACCAGCGAAGCCACTTGTTCCTCGCTCTCACGTCCGAATACCACGCGAGTGGGTGTATAGAAATTAAAATCTTTCATTGTGATGTAACTTATATTTTATATGCAAAGTTACACTTTTTTCATGAGAATGTAAAATCGCTTTGTGAAAAATAATAGAACGCAACAATAATGAGGGGTATTTTCGTGTTAATATAATTTAACGGTAAGGTACGAAATAAGTAACTATTCAGCAATAGAATTTTGCAGAGTCCCCGCCCAGACCTTATTAAAATCTTTCTCTCGCACAAAGCATAAGGCAAAGAGAGGCTGAAAGCCGACACGCAGAACGCAGTTCTGCACATAACCCTGTCCTAACTGAGCGCAAGCGAAGGCAGGGCAGGGTAAACGCGATACACTATACTGCGGTTGAAGACCGC
>NZ_JAZLLZ010000168.1:0-10593 GCF_045598405.1 Sodaliphilus sp. | reverse complement strand
GGCGACGTGAACGGCGACGGCGCAGTTGACATCAACGATGCTAACATCCTCATCAACGTCATCCTGGGCAAAGACACTGCCGACAAGTACAACGGACGTGCCGATGTCGATGGCAACGGCTCGGTAGATGTGAAAGACTCTAACATAGTCATCAACAAAATCCTAGGCAAGTAAGTTATCATCAAGAACGCTACGCTCCCATGCGTAGCGTTCTTGCTATTACTATCGCGACTATTGCGACTATCGCGACTATTGCGACTATCGCGACTATTGCGACTATTGCGACTATTGCGACTATCGCCTCTATCGCCTCTATCGCCTCTATCGCCTCTATCGCCCCTATCGCCCCTATCTCAACTATTGTTACTAATTCTTTTTCCTCAATCTCTTGCAAGTTTCTAAAAAAAATCGTACCTTTACCCCTTGAAAACAAATTAATATTAACATAAACAAAAACATTTAGTAACATGAAGAAATTTTTACTTCTCGCCTCAATGGCTGTAACAGCCATGGCATCGGCTTGGGCTACTACCGATGGTAAGGTTTACGAGCCCGTCAATGACATCAAGATTAAGAACTTGTGGATCATGGACCGCGTGCACACTCCCGCAGAGTTCAACGCTTCTCCTCTCTCACAAGGTACTTATGCTCGCATGGCAACAATGAAGGACAACGTGGTTTACGTTTCTCGTTCAGGTGCTCAACTCGCTGTCACTGAGGAAAACGACTCTATCCTTCAATGCGTTGTTTACCGCTTTGACGCTCTTACTGGCCAGCGTCTCGCCGATCTTCCCCTCACTCTCGACGGCAAGCCCTACGGAACAAAAGAGGCTGCTTCACTGAGTGCTAACAACATCGGTACCGACCACTTCGGACACATGTGGATCGCTCCTTATTCTTCTGAGGTTAACACTGTTCAGAAACTCTATCAGCTCGATGTTGAGACTGGTGAGCTCACACTCGTGACTGAACTTGAGAAGGGTGATGCCCTGGCTCGTATCGACTACATCGACCTCGTGGGTGACATCACTCGTGAAGAGGCTATGTGTACTATCATGGGTATGGGTTCACAGGTTGCTACCGTTTACCGCTGGCAGGCTGAACAAGGCGACGACTTCGAAGGCGGTTTCGAGGGCGACACTTACATCGACTTCACTGCTTTCTATCCCGAGACTGTAACACTGTGGGGTTATGCTCCTTACGTTAAGATTTGCCTTGGCGAGGATGAGGAAACCATGTACGCTGGTGAACTCTTCTGGCTCGATGGTTTCCAGACAGCTCCCGCTCTCTATGATTTCACAGGCGAGATGATCACTACTTTTGAACCCGTTGCTGTTGACAATCCCGAACTCGTTCCCGAGGCTGGTACCAATGGCGTTACAGAGTTCTCTCTCGAAGGACGCAACTTCATCGCTTACTCTATGGCCCAGTACAGCGGCGACGGACACGGCTGCCAGGCCAACATCTGCGAGCTCGGCCCCGACATGATGCTCGAAGGCATGACTCACTACTGGACTATCCCCGCCGACTCTCTTGGCAAGGTTTCTGACTCGGGTACTCGCATCCACTGCCTCAATGCACAGAAGGGTGTTGACGCACAGGGCAACGAGGAAATCACTCTCCTCACCTACAAGTGCTACAACGGTATCGGTGTTTACAAGATTGGCAAGAACGTGGGTGGCGACGATCCCGATCCCACAGTTCCCGGCGACGTGAACGGCGACGGCGCAGTTGACATCAACGATGCTAACATCCTCATCAACGTCATCCTGGGCAAAGACACTGCCGACAAGTACAACGGACGTGCCGATGTCGATGGCAATGGCTCGGTAGATGTGAAAGACTCTAACATAGTCATCAACAAGATTCTTGGTAAATAAGAATAAACCATAAATTAAGCGTGCCTGAATTATTGATTCAGGCACGCTTTTATATAGTAACTCAACTTTAGCATTTGATAATAAATATTACTAATTTACTGTCCGGCAGGACAATACCTGAATAACCCCCACCGCCGAACCGAGCGAAGCGAGCTCGGCAAAGTGAGCAGCGGTAAGTCGGCGAAGCCGGTGCCGCGGATAGCGAGCCTTTGCCAACATTCATAGTGGCGGTGGGGGAAGAAATGCAACACGCACCGCGTCCAGCAGGACGCTAATCGGAGCAAATAGGTGAGACTCAAATGGTTTCACATGCTAAAGCTGAATATAGTAATAAACAAATTCCTTTATGAAAAAGATATTAACCTCTATAACACTGGCCCTTGCTGCTGTCACAGCATCGGCATCGGCCACCTGGGACCTCATGGGCACCACCTACACCGTGGACACCCTGTTTCACAACCAGGTAGGCCCTGGCACCATGCAGACATCGTTGTGGTTCCATGCCGGAACCAGCCAGCTGCGTGTGTTCTACACCGAGATGGACATGACCAACCAGTACCTGTCGTTGCGTGGCGTGTGTGCCAAGGACATGCTCGCAGGCAACGAGCGCATCTCGGGAATGGCCGAGCGTAAGTCCGCTCCGGGACAGCGCTACTTCATCGGTGTCAACGCCGACTTCTTCTCTACCAGCGGCACCACCGCTCGCGGTGTCTCTATCATCGGATCGCCAGTGGGTTCTACCGTCGTTGACGGCACTATTTTCCGTGCGCGCAACAATGCCACTAACTACAAGAACTTTGTGGTCGATTACGACGGGAATCTCTATTGCAACCCCTTCAACTTTGCCGGCACGGTAAAGGATGCCGCTGGCAATACTGCAAAGGTGGGCAGCCTCAACGCTCCTTACACCAAGAACAATATCACCATCTTCAACGACCGCTACTACGGCAGCACCAGTCAGAGCGTGACCGGCACTTGTGTCACTGCCCGTGTGGCCGAGGGGTACCAGTTCACCACTACCGGTGATTTCAAGTTGGTCGTTACCGGTGCGCCCGAGGAAACTGCTGATGCTACCATCCCCGATGGCGAGTATGTGCTCTTCGGCCATGGCACTGCGGCTTCGCTCGTGGCTAACCTCAAGGTGGGCGACGAGGTGACCGTTAACCTCACATGGACCTACGACGGCAAGAGCGTCAACCCTTATCAGATTATCTCGGGTAACCCCAAGATTCTTGCCGACGGCGTGGTGCTCAACAGCGAGGCCGACCGTGGCGACGCCAACTCGCAGCAGCCGCGTGCTGCCGTGGGTTACAGCCATGGTGGCGACAAGGCCTATTTCTTCGTGGTCGATGGCCGCAGTCCGCTCTCGGCTGGCGTACGCACCATGGTTCTTGCCGACATCATGCGCTATGCTGGTGTTACCGACGCTATGAACGTCGATGGCGGCGGATCGGCAGTGCTCTATACCAGCACTCTGGGCATTCGCAACAAGCCCAGCGATGGTAGCGAACGTGCCGACGGCAACGGATTCTACTGCGTGAGCAGCGCCCCCGACGACAGCATCATCGCTTCAATACGCTTTGTTGATTACAAGCTCAACACCCCCAAGTATGGACTCTACACACCCAAGTTCTACGGCTACAACCAGTATGGCATGCTCATCGACCAGGACGTTCAGGGCGTGACCCTCACATGCGATGAGAGCGTGGGCGTCATCAAGAGCGACACCACTTTCTTTGGCACCGGAGAGGGCAAGGGGTTGCTCACCGCTCATTATGGCGAGGTCACTTTGAGCGAGGAAATCTTTGTAGGAGCTAGTGTTGACGACGTGAAGATTAAGTATGACTCAATCGTCACCGATGGCTTCCGCGAGTATCCTATCGACGTGGAAAGCACTGTGATGGAAACCGTTATGCCCATCGACCCCTCGGCACTTGAATGGACTTCAAGCGACCCCGCGGTTGTTGCTGTGGGAGCTCACACTGGTGTCCTCAAGGGCGTTGCCGACGGTGAGGCTCTTGTTGTGGGAACTCTCAACGGACGCAGCGACACCATCAAGGTTGTGGTACAGAAACCCACTGCACATGCTATGCCCATCGACCCCGATTTGGACATCAACACTTGGAAATTCTCCCAGGCGGGCGGCAAGGATGCCGTGAAGACTGCTGTGGGCGACGGCTTTACCTATGAATACACTGGGTCGTCAAGCCGCGCTCCCAAGCTCACCATGTCCAAGGACATATACCTGTGGTCGTTGCCCGACACTCTGCGTGTTCGCCTCAACCCCGGCGAAGCTCCTGTCAAGAGTCTCGTCTTCGGACTGCGCACCAACGGTGGCGGTATCAACTACCAGACCGTTGCGCCCGAGGTGGTTAACCCCAATGTTGAGAATACCTTCGACGTGCCCATGAACTCTTGGATGGACACCGACGACATGGGCAATTTCCCCGTGCTGCTTTCAAGCATACAGGTAGGTATGGGGGCATCGGCTACGGGACAGAAGTATGTGATGAACTTCATGGGCCTTGAGACCATCTACAACGCTATACCCCTCACTCCCGTGGGTGTCAAGGGCGACGTGAACGGTGACGGTGTGGTTGACATCAATGATGCCAACATCCTCATCAACGCTGTCCTGGGCAAGCCCTACAAGGGCAATGCCGATGTCACAGGCGACGGCACCATCGACATCAGCGACGTCAATTTCGTTGTCAACGCCATCCTAGGCAAGAACAAATAAAAATGATAGAAACTCTAGATAACCCATAAAAATCGTCAGGTTTCGCTCATCAAAGTAAACATTGCTAATTTGTTGTCCGGCAGGACAATATCTAAATAACCCCCACCGCCGAACGTAGTGGCGGTGGGGGGGGCAAGAAGCACCGCGTCCAGCAGGACGCTAATCGGAGCAAAATGGTGATATTGAAATGGTTTTAATGAAAGTTGAATAAATCTCTAGATTTTCTATAAAAAAACTAACTTTGCAATGAAACGCTACATTCAATCATTTGCACTTGCTGTGCTGGCGGCGATTGCCGCCATGCCGGCACATGCGCTCACCGAGTGGACCATTAACGGCAAGGCACAGAAGGTAGATACCCTCATCTATCCCCATCAGGCAGGGCCTGGTGTCATCGTGAGCAAGTATGACCTGCCTGCCATTCCTCTCAAAGTGAGCGTGATGGAGGTGGACCTCACCAATCCCTACATCCAGTTTGAGACCTGTCTGGGTGGCGAGAGCGCAGTGGGTTGCGAGACTCCCACCAGCATGGTTGCCCGCAACAATCGTCCCGGGCACGAGGTGGTGGGCGCTTGCAACGGCGACTTCTACATGACCAACCCGCCTGCCGAGGTGGGTATGCCGCGCAGCGGGCAGTTGCGTCGCAGCGAGGTGGTGGTCAACCCCGTGGGCACTGCTTGTTTCGTTCTCGACGAGAACAAGCATCCTTACATCGACCGAGTGGATTTCCGGGCCGAGGCGCGTCACAATGGCGCAACATTCCGCGTGCACACGCTGAACATGCTGCGTCTCGAGTATGAAAGCACTGGCGGCAACCAGACGTTCCTGTTCACTAACGCCTACGGCAAGAACACCTATGCCTGCGCAAGCGGCAAATTGGTGCTCATCGCTCCCAAAGATGGCAGTTTCAAGTGGCGTCCCAATAGCACCGAGGCTTGCGTGGTGGAGAAGGTTATCGATCCTGCCGGCGCTATACCCATTCCCGAAGGCAAGGCCTACATGTGGATGCAGGGTAGCGACGTGGCGCGGGCCGATGCCATGAAGCCGGGCGACGAGCTCTCTATCAGCCTCAAAGTGAGCCTGCGGGCTCAAGCCGGGGCTAGCATCGACTTCAAGGAGATGGTGGGCGGAAGCAATACCATCATCATGCGCAATGGCAAGCGTGAGGATCTGTGGGAGGAGAAACACCCTCGCACATGCATCGGCTTCACTGCCGACAGCACTCGCATGTTTGTCGTCGTGGTTGATGGACGAAGCCTCAAGTCGGCGGGCATCACAATGAACGAGGCCTACGACATCTTCACCGAACTGGGATGCGCCAACGCTGTCAACCTCGACGGCGGCGGTTCTACCTGCATGGTGGTCAACGACGAGGTGATCAATACCCCCAGCGACGGACCCATACGCGCCGTGGGCAATGGCTGCCTGCTCATCAGCAGCGCGCCGCAAGACGACGAACTGGGTATGCTCTGCTTTGCTCCTCGCAGCTTTAACCTCTCTAACGCTTCGCAAATCTACCCCGAAGTGTGGGGCTACAACCAGTATGGTGTGCTCAAGAACCGCAACGTGGAGGGTTGCACATTCTCTTGCGACCCGCAGGTGGGCTCCTTTGACTCCAACGGCTGCTTCACTGCCTCGATGACTCCCGCTGTGGGATACATCTATGCCACTTTGGGAGGGCTCACTGCCAAGCAGCAGGTTACCATAAATTTTTCTGAGCAGGCTCTGCGTTGCGACAGCGTGGTCATCGACAAGAACCACCCCTATGCTATCGAGGTGATAAGCATCAGCGGCGAATCGACCGACCTCGTCAACCCCGCCATCTTTGAGTGGACATCGGCCGACGAAGGCGTGTGCACCGTCGATGAGAAGGGTATCATCAGCGCAGTGGCCGATGGACGTACACTTGTCTATGGCAAGGGGGCCACTTTCAGCGACACTATCGTGGTCAACGTGCAGAACCCCAAGTTTCCCGTTGCTTGCCTCGACTCGGCTCCCATCGACCCTGCCACATGGACTGTGACACAGAGCGGTGGCAAGGATCGTGTGGTCTCTGCACTCGACAATGGACTCAAAGTGGAATTTACAGGATCGTCAACACGCAGTGCCTACATCAAGCTAGCCAAGAAATTTGACATCTGGGGATTGCCCGACACCATCCAGGTGCGCTATCGCCCCAACGGGCTCGAAGTGAAGCGTGTCACTCTTTCTAC
Organism: Sodaliphilus sp.; assembly: GCF_045598405.1. NCBI lineage: Bacteria > Pseudomonadati > Bacteroidota > Bacteroidia > Bacteroidales > Muribaculaceae > Sodaliphilus > Sodaliphilus sp. The sequence continues at coordinate 3,760 of NZ_JAZLLZ010000168.1, read as the reverse complement.
TAACGTGCTGGGAGGCAATCAGGTGATTACCGACATCACCGAGGCCGATACCATTGCCGGCGAGTGCATCATCAAGCTGCCCACAAGCGCTTGGTGCGACGCTGCCGACTTGAGCAACTATCCGCTGGGGTTTGTTTACCTCTACTTCCTCACTGCTACTCCCGCCACTGGCCAGCGATACTCGTTTGAGGTGCCTGGCATAGAGGGCATCTACGACATTCACGAGGACGTGGTTGAGGGTGACGTCAATGGCGACGGCGCCGTTGACATCAACGATGCCAATATCATCATCAATGCCGTCTTGGGCAAACCCGCCGAGGGACGCACCGATGTGACTGGCGACGGCGCCACCGATGTGACCGACGCTAACCTGGTCATTAACATCATACTGGGCAAATACATCCCCGCATCTACCTGTGCACAGGTGATGGCTGGCGCAGATGGCAAAACCTACAAAGTGACAGGCACTTGCACCTACATCACCAATGCCACCCATGGCAACTGGTACCTGCAAGACAAGACCGGGCAAATCAACATCTTCGGAACCCTCGACAGCAACGGCAACCCCGACAACTTCGAGAGCCTAGGCATCAAAATAGGCGACACAGTCACCGTCCAAGGTCCCAAGCAGACCATCAACGACATCACCCAGCTAGTCAACGTCAAAGTGATTCGTTAAAAGGCCCTCTCGTTTCCCCGGTAGCGGTTCTCTCGTTTCCCAGGTAGCGGTCCAGTTCTCGCGGGTTCTCCCGCGAGCCACCCATCAAGAATCCCCAGGAAAGCCAGTCCCCCTCGGCTCTCCTGGGGATTCTGTTTCAAGTTGCTCGGTTGATTGCGTCCCGGCATGGGGCACGCATTATTTTTGCACAAAAAACCTATAATTTCACTTCATCACCGTTCCACTGTGAAAACCCGCCAGCACCCCACTTCTGTTTTGGACCAAAAAAATGGTCCAAAACACCTCAAAAAAAGTGATAAAAGTGATAAATGTGATAAACTCGATAAAAACGATAATAACGATAATAACGATAAACTCGATAAATGCGATAAAAATGATAAAAAGCCACCCGTCAATCGAGCAACACCCAAGCACAATTTGTGACTTTTATTGCGGTTTTCAAATAAACAAATCTAGGAATGGTTGCAATCTATCAAAAAAAGTAGTAACTTTGTAGCGAAATTTACACTAAACCTTTTAGTTTTATGAAAAAAATCAATTTATTTAAGAGTTTACTGCTTGCCAGTGTTGCAACCCTGGGGTTCAGCGCTATGGCACAAAACGGTGCTCCTCACTCTGTTAAGGCTACGGCTAACTTGGCCGACGTTAACCTTGAGTGGCAGGCACCCGCGGCACCCATCGAGCTCAAGTGGCACGATGGCAGTTCTTACAATGGTATGGATGGTAAGGCCCTCACTCCGGGCTCTACTAATGTCATCTATGCTGCCAACAAATTCACCCCTGCCGATCTCGCAGCGGTGGCTGGACAGCAGGTGAAGTCCATCTCATTCTTCGACTATCGTCACTGCTACAAAGTGAACGTGCAGATTTATGAGAACAAAATGCTCGTTGCCGACAAAGCTGCCGACTTGAGCACTTACGAAAAGAACACAATGAAGGAAGTCGTTCTCGACGAGCCTTACACCATTCCCGCCGACAAGGAAGTGATGTTCGTGGCACGCTATGAGTACAGCCCCATCCAGGCTCTCACTGCTACTACCGACCGCACCCCCACACCCGGCAAGGGCGACATCTACTCTTACGATGGCAAGACTTGGTACCAAGGTGCTGTGGGTGACTTCATGATCACAGCTAATGTGGTTAACCATGCCGAGGCTACTCCCGCTTCTTACAGCGTGTATCGCGACGGCGTGAAGGCTGCCGAGGGGCTCACCCAGACTGCTATCACTCTCAAGAACGAACCCGTGGGCGTGCACGCCTATGCGGTGGCTGCTGTCTATGACGATGGCGAGAAGATGAGTGCTGCGGTTAGTGCTAAACCCATGGGCCTGGCTAACCTCCTTGCTCCCGCTGCTACATTCTCTGGCATCGCCGACGAGCTCGACGGTCTCCTCGCTTGGCAGGCTCCCCTCAAGGGCGGCAACACTCTCACTTGGAGTGGCGACGTGGCTGGTTTGAGCATCGGCGGTACTGCTGCTAGCAACACCAAGGTGTGGATCAAGCAAGAATTCACTGGCAACGACCTCCTGGCGTTCCAGAACTATCAGATCAACAGCATCAGCGCTTACGTCAACGAGAACACTATCACTGCTGTGACTCTGTTTGTCATCAAGGACGGCGCTGTGGTTTACAACCAGCCCATCAGTGACCTCGCTATACAGGCTCCCGCATGGAACACATGGGAACTCTCTACCCCCTATGTGATGGAGCCCGGTCACTCTTATGCTTACGGCTGCTACTACCTGCACACTCCTCAGACTCATCCCGTGGGTGTGGACAACACCGAGGCTATCGATGTGAAGGGTAACAGCTTCTCTACTTCATCGCCCAGCTCGGCATTTAACAGCTCTAAGCCTTCTTGGAAGACTCTGGCATCGGGCAACATCGCTGGTAACATCATGCTCAAGGCTGCTGTGTCGCCCGTGGGCGAGGCTACTGCTGCACAGGAGCCCACAGGATACGACCTGTATCGCAATGGCTCTCTGCTGGCTGGCGACATCAACGACACTGAATACCTCGACGAGGTGGACGAGCCCGGTCTCTATGAGTACACCCTGGTGACAAAGTACGACGGCAAGGAATCTCCCGAGGTTTCTACTACACTCAAATACACTATGCCCGCCGACTTCACTGCTCCCATCATCACCGACGCTACTTTCGACGAGGAAACCAAGAAGGTTGACATCGCTTGGAGCGCTAGCGCTGCCGAACTTAAGAAATTTGGCACTGCTACTTACATGGTAGGTTTCGACGAGGCTATGGACATGGTCTATGGTGCTAAGTTCACCGCTACCGAGCTCGCTCCCTATGCTGGCTACAAGCTCAGCAAGCTGCAGTTCTGCGTGGGCGAGGAAGCTCCATTCAGCCTCCAGGTGCGCACTGGCGACAACCAGGTGATCTTCAACCGTGACTTCGCACAGGGCGAAATCGAGGCTCTTGCTCTCTACACCATGACTCTTGAGAGCGACGTTGTTATCCCCGAGGGCAAAGACCTATACCTGTGCTACAAGATGAATGCCGAAGCTGGCTCTGACCCCATCATCCTCGATGCAGGTCCCGTTGTTGACGGTGGCGCAATGATCAGCCTTGCCGACGGCGCAAGCTGGATGAAACTGGGTACCATCAACAGCACTTACAACAACTATAACATCGTTATCGGTGCAACTGCAATGCCCGCTGGCAACAAGGCTCCCAAGCAGGAAATCACTCTGGGCACCGAGTTCTCTGACAACATGGAACGCGTCAGCATCAGCGCTGCCGAGGCTCGCGAGGCTGCTGTTAGCGGCTTGGGCATCGAGGCCGACCGCATGAGCGTGGCTCCCGCGAAGAAGGCTCCCAAGAAAGCTCCCAAACCCGTGGCCAAGTCGTTCAAGGTGCTCCGCAACAGCGAGGTTGTGGCTACTACCGAGAATACTTCATTCAGCGAGACTCTCAACGAGTTCGGTACTTTCAACTACAATGTTGTTACAGTCTTTGAGAATGGTTGGGAATCACCCATGAGCAAGACCGTTACCGCTAAGAACTTCATCGACCAGAACGCTCCCGCTCCCTTCGACCTGCGTGGCGTGGCCGACGAGGACG
>NZ_JAZLLZ010000167.1:0-13093 GCF_045598405.1 Sodaliphilus sp. | reverse complement strand
CTGGTTCTCGACGTTCTATATCTCGCCCGACGGCCATGAAAACCATGACGTCGTTATCAACAAGATAGAGACCGATAAGGAAGGAGGCGACTGGTCCACCGACATCATCGAGGCGGTGAACATGTTCTGCTTCACGATGCGCGTCCACTCGAACCTTGTGGGCTCGGTGCCGGGTAAATCGCAGACCAACAACAGCGGCTCGGACAAACGTGAACTCTACACGATCGCCCAAGCCCTGCAGAAGCCATATCACGATTTGCTTTTCACCGTGCACCGCATCATCATCAAGTTCAACGGATGGATAGGCGCTTATCCCGATTGTCCCTTCGTGATGCTGACAACACTCAACGAGCACACAGACGCAAAGGAAGTTACACCATATAAAAAGAACGACAATGCAGATAATAACCAATGACGAGGCACTTCGCCGCTTCATGCCCAATACCTTTGCCACTGTCAAGGGCGAAGCGACATTCTTTGAGAAACTGGTCCCGTTCCTCGAGTCTGCCGAGCAATGGCTCATTGAGAACTTCGTGGGCACGCCCGAACTACTCACTGAGATAGCGGCAGACACGAGCATGCACTATAACTTCAGCAACATCATCGTGTGCCACGCGCTGATGAATGCCGTGCCGTCGCTCGACCTTGTGCTTACGCCCAACGGCTTCGGCGTGGTCTCAAACCAGAATGTCGCACCGGCATCAAAGGAGAGAGTGCAACGGTTGATTGCCTCGCTTGAGTCAAACCGGGACATCAACATAGAGATGCTGCTGAAATACCTTCCGACATTCGAGTGCTGGCGGTCATCAAAGCCCTACGAGTATTTTTCGTCAACCATGTTCCCGAACTTTGAGATACTTTACATGCTGGGCATCAATGCCCATCTATGGCAGAAGTACCAGGAACTGCAACCGCAGATCGTTAGCATCGAACTGTCGCTTGCCTAGGAATATTTCTCGCCCGAGCAAATGGCAGTATGGCGTTGCTCTATGGCAAGCAACATGTATCTCATCCTGCACGAGCGCAGCGTTGTCAATGCTGTCCGCAGCCAGATAGCTGATGTGTTGCGGGACAAGCCAATCAACCATCGCTTGATGACTGACTGCGTGAACACGATACGCCGTTATCCCGATTCGTTCCCCGAGTGGCACAGATCTGCCACAGCAGAACTGTACACTCCGAAAGTTTTCAAGAACAAAAAGAAGTCTGGCGGTTACTGGTGGTGATATGGAAGCAAAAAATAGGTGTATTCTCCTAATTATATATAAAATGTATGGTATATAGCTTAAAATGCAACTTAAAAGTTGCGGAATTCGAGTAGAAATATTAATTTTGCATCAGAATAAGGACATAATTTTTTTGAGAGGTATGAAATTTGTTAGAACAATTCCTGGTTACAATCATCTTTGGGCTGTTAGGGATGAAGAGAAAGAAACGGACGAGTTGTCTTTACTCTTTCGTCAGTGGAGTAATTTCAATTATCTTCTTGATTTTTTCTTCGCGAATCTTAAAGATCTCCAGGGATTCTTCCATATTGAAAAAGTAAGTGATGCTATTAAGGACACTATGGAGGATGCACAAGAGTTAGAGCGTCTGATTCTTGATTTCCCCTATACAGAACAACTTGATGGATTGTTTCATCCTTTGAGTTTAGCCGATACAAGAGCGCAAGAGCTTACTCGGGAAAAAGCGAGAAACTGGGATAGAAGGCAACATCCAAGTTGGTTGCGCATCTATGCCATTAGAATTGAACCAAATGTTTACATTGTTACTGGTGGTGCAATTAAACTGACAGCTACCATGCAGGAACGTGAACATACCAAAAAGGAACTTGACAAGCTCAACGCTTGTCGGGATTTCCTTAAACAGAACGGCGTATTTGACCAAGATAGTTTTATAGATTTCTTTGAGGAGGACTGAATTATGAGAAAAAAAACATTGGAATTTTTGGAGGCACACCAGAGCGATGAGCCTTCAACATTCGTAGAAGATGCAAGATGGCGAGCAGAAAACGCCATTTGGCTCAGATGGTCGCAAAGCGTTGCTATGAGTATTGTAGACTATATGCAGGAAAATGGTTTGTCGCGATCAGATGTAGCTCAACGTCTCGGTTGCACTCCGCAGTATGTCAGCAGAATACTTTCTGGAAAAACTAACTTTTCATTCAAAAGTATTGCCGAGATAGAAACAAAACTTGGTATTTCATGCATGGCTGCTACCATGGCATAGCAATGCGGGGATAATCTTTAGATATTTCCTTGTCTTTTACAGCATAGAGCCGTTTAGGTACTTTTGTGGTACTTAAACGGTTTTTTTATGCAACAAACTATCAATCTCACTTTCCCTAAGAGTTGGAGTGAACTGACGGACAAGCAACTGCTATTCCTGTTCACTCTGCTTGCGGACGGATATCCGGCAACTGACATCAAGGTCAAGTGCCTGTTGAAATGGACGGACTTGCATGTCGTCCATGCGATGGACGATGGGTTATCGGTTAGTGGTTATTGGTTATTGCGCCATAACCGCTCCACAATAACCACTCCACATGCAAGGGAATTTGTTGTGAGCGCACAACAAATTGCTGAAGCGTTATCGATGATAGAATGGCTTGACGAACTGCCTCAACATCCAGTGCGTATCGAGCGTTATCGCTGCCACCGTGCACTGGCCGCAGACTTTGACGGTGTGCCTTTCGAGAAGTTCCTTTACTGCGATAATCTCTACCAAGGGTATCTCCAGACGCAGGACGAGACACTTCTCGACCTCATGGGGAATGTCCTGTACGATTGCAAAGTCAAGGCTTTCCCAAGCCCGTTCCGTATTGCACTGTTCTACTGGTTCGCTTCGCTAAAGCAGTATTTTTCAAGGACATTCCCGCATTTCCTTCAACCCACCGCAAACACCGACACCAATCTCCTCGGCAGCAGCATACAGCCGAGGGAAGCGATGAACGCGCAGATAAGGGCACTCACCAAGGGCGATGCCACCAAGGAAAAGGATGTGCTTGCCCTCGATACATGGCGTGCGCTAACGGAACTTGACGCACAGGCAAAAGAATATGAAGAACTGAACAAGAAATACCCAAGCAAATGAATAATCCAAATTTCAACTGGGATGCCACAAAGTTCTTTGAGAAATTGACATCAAAGAACCGGCTCGCAAAAGAAGAGCATTTTACCTTCTGCCGTGTCAGCGGTCTTGAAGGCTTCGAGGAAGCATTGGACAACATGCAGTCCTCCGCTTCCTTCGTGTGCGTGAGTGACATCGCTGCCGGCTACACCGAGCTCAACAACACTCCTCGCACAAGGAGAGTGAAGACCGTGTTCCTCGCCATGCGCCATGCAATTGACGATATGGACGCAAGGCAGGTGTGCATCGACACCATGCGCGAACTGTTCCGCCAGTTCATGAGTGTGCTCATACAGGAGCGCACGAAACTGGAACAGCACTGCATCTACCTTAACCCGCGCATCACTTTCAACGAGATCGACCGCTACTTTTTCAGCGGCTGTGCCTGCGCTTATTTCCAAATCGCAGTCGATGTATTCACCGACCTCCGCTATAACCAGGACGAATGGGAATAGTTATTCTTCGTAATAATCACGCGTACATAATTCTGGTGGAACAATACCACGATACCCAACGTTTTCCACATTTATATCATAATAAATTGTCCAACTATTAATCTGTCGTTTATTAACTAAACGTGCATTAGGATGATCTTTTATTGATTGAATGATAGTGCTTTCAAGGGTTAATAAAAGTTCCTTTGTTTCAACCCAATTGGGATATTTCTCAATTTTTCCAAATCGTATATATTTTTGTCCGTACGACTTGCTCCATTCAGAACTTTTTTCAATATGTTGGAAGATTCTAGTATCAAAACTATTCATTGTTTCTCCTACATAAACAAATTTTTCACACAAAACTCCATTTCTTGTGAATTTTGTTGAAATAAGATAGATACCGATTTGCTCATCATAATGTGCAGAATTAAATCGATTATCTACAGCTATAGGTTTCGCCCAATTAATTTCTACATTGAAGATTCTATTAATCATAATACAAAATTAAGTAAAAATGATTGAAAAACAAGCAGAAGAACGCCGAAAGTATATCTCTGCTTTCAATGACACGATGATAAAGATATGGAAAGAGCAAATAACCTTGCTTGGTGTCATCGATACCGGGATGCTCCTCGGCTCCACTCATGCCATATCCATGAAGATGGACAGCAATGCCACCGAAGCCGAACTCTCGCAGGAGTTCCGTGAATACGGTCTTTGGCAGGACTACGGCGTTGGGCGAGAGACACCGCGAGGCAACAGCGGTGACATCGGCAGGGCGAAGAAACGAAAACGCCGCCGATGGTTCTCACGCAAGTACTTCGCATCGGTGTTCAATATCCGTGACTTCATGGCTGATTCGCTCGGAAAGGAATTCGGAGGGGTTTTAAGCTCGGTTTTTGACCGCCGAAAATTCACGGGAAGAATTTAGTTTAGAGTTGAGTGGGCAGAAGGCAGTGAGTCCATCAACAAATTCTCTCAACTCTGCCCTCTAAACTCTCAACTAAGACAAAAATCGTGTCTTTTCGTGCGTGAACTTTTTAATGCAACTTTGCATCGTTAAAATTCTCACGGACATGATAGACATTAAAAAGCTGACCAATCTCATAACCTCGTTCCGCGGCACCACCCAGCGGAACAGCATCACCCCCGAGACTGTGGGCGCATTGTTCCAGGCAATCGCCGACACCCTCAACAGCATCGACACCAGTGCTTCCGCCAACCTCAGCGAATACGCCAAGAAAGCGGATATTGGAGCCTTCATCACCAACATCACTGTGACGGAGTTCAATGAGGACGGCATAAACATAGGCATAGGCAAGACCAATGTCGCTGACGGGACCAACAGCTTCGACGAACTCGGACTCAGCCTGCCGGGCGCAAGCAGGTGGCACGCCGGACTGATGACCGCCGCCCATGTCAATCTGCTCGAACAGCTCAAGTCACTCCACTTGGCGTTGACCGACAAGGAGCCGCTGACTGCCGACTGGCATGATCTCTCATATGAAACGGAAACTGGCGAAGTGACATACGACGAGGAAGGACGCGAAATGACCACGGTCAAAGTGATCGATACCTGCCGCGAAGTCGCCAACGAAATCGCTTCGTTCGCTGAGTACAGGGAAGCAAAACAAGAAGAGTCTAACGAACAAAAAGACACACTATAATGAACTACTTCAACCACAAATCGGACTTCGACCTCGTCCTTCTCGTTGCGGATGCCAACGACAAGACGGTCAACATGAACAACTACGACTGGACCGCAAGGTTCAGCACCACCCGCGGTTCCCGCAGTTTCATCGCCGAGCACCGTGGCAAGGCTACCAACAACGCCTTCATAGAGTACGGCGCACCGCACATCATCTTCAACGACCATTGCCTGGGCGTAGGCCAGCTGATGCTCGAGCTCACTGTGCTGGTCAAAGACGAGAACTTCCCCGACGGCTCGCGCCGCGTGGTCACACCCATACATCTTCCAGTTGAACTCGTGTCCAACCAAGGCAACACCGGCACATCGGCACAGGTGAACATCACGCTGCCTTTCACACAGGTGTTCACTGCGGAAGACAAGACCGATGACCCCGTGCACAGGCCCGACGAGCCCATGGACAGACCCACCGAAAAGGAAGAGACCCCGGCGGAGAAAGACCCGGTAATCAATTGGGAAGAAGTGAAGTGAAAAGCATAAGCGGTTCACTTACAAATATATCATTAATCTTTAATCAATCATCTTTATTCCAAGTTTATGGCAAACGTAAAATTCTACCGTGGCCTTAAGTCAAAGTACTCAGCCACACTCCATGCCGACGGTCTGTATTTCGCGACCGACACACATGAGCTTATCATGAACGACAAGACATTCGGTAACAAGTCTATCGCATCGGTCGTTCCCTCACAGGCGGGCGGCAAGCTCACAGCAGCCATCACCTTCACCGACGGCACATCAAGCAACCTGACCATCGGCGACAACCTGCTCGTCGCTTCACTCCTCGGGACAGCCAACGGCATCGCTACCCTCGGCTCAGACGGCAAGGTTCCCGCTGCACAGCTCCCTTCGTATGTCGATGATGTAATCGAGGCAGCGTCATTCGTTGACTTCCCCGCAGAGGGCGAGTCTGGAAAGATTTATGTCGCGCTCGACACCAACCTCACTTACCGCTGGAGCGGAAGCGCATACGTCGAGATCTCTGCAAGCCTTGCTCTCGGCGAGACAGCAAGCACCGCCTACGCTGGTGACAAAGGTAAGGCGAATGCCGAGGCTCTGGCAGCGCTCCGTGCTGAGTTCGACGAGAAAGTAGGCGCATTCACCATCGGCGTGAACGTTCCCGAGAACGCAGAGTTCACCGACACCAAGGTTACCGAGGTGGGCAACCACTACATCCCCTCAAAGAGCGCAACCAAGAGCGCGGCAGGTGCTACCGCCACCGCCGGCGCAACAGTGCAGGTTGTCACTGGCATCGAGGTGGACGCAGCGGGTCACATCACTGGCATCGTCAGCGGCGCGGTCAAGGACACCGTCTTCGACCCCTCGGCTCTCAACGAGGCGGTCGTATGGAATGACGTGAACTAACGGGCTCTCTCTACTTCACCATACATTCCCCTTGGTCGGGGATGAAAATCGATTGTCCCATCCCCGGCCTTTCTCTATGCGATAACCTATAACCAATAACCATTTTTCAACGAAAAATTACTATGGCTAATGTAAAATTCTACCGCGGCGACAAGAAAGGATATTCATTCTTGTCTGCAACTGACAGGGCCAACGCCATCTACTTCGCTGTTGACACCAAAGAGCTTATCCATAACGGAATCGCCTACGGACGCGACACCAACATGGAGGAAATCTTCGATGTGCTTGAAGGACAGCGTGACGAGATACGCAACCATGACACCGAGATTGATGCCATCAACACCTCGGTTGACGGGCTCACAGGCGTGGTGTCGGGCATCAAGACCACAGTCAGCGCGCACACCACCAACATCAACAAGTTGACCAAGACCACCATCCCCGCAATACTCCAGGATCTCGACAGCCTGCGCCAGCAGATGCAGAGTGCAAAGGACGAGTTCGAGTCACAGCTCGGCAATGTGGTTGACATCGCCTCGCGCTACGATTTCATCTGGTCAATGCAGCAGGCACTCAACATCGAGAGCGACGGACGCTTGCTTACCGTCACCCCCGAGCAGATTGATACGCTGTTCGGCGAAGGCAACGGCAAGGTGGAGGTAGTGACCGCTGACGGCGACGGCAACACAATCCCTGTGGCTACCATCAAGGTGAGCCGCATCATCAGCGACGATGCGCCGATGCGATTCATCAACACAGAGTCTATATACAACACCACCGTTGACGAGAACGGCTTCTACTTCGACCTCGAGCAGATCATGTACTCCATGGTCTATGGCTTCGCCAAGCAAGAAATCAGCGCGGAAACCTTCAATGAATTCGGTTAAACAGTTACTGTTATAGTTCATTTATACTAACACACAGAGACAATGAAGAAACAAGTCAAAGACAACATCGCCGTAATCTCGGCAGTGGTACTGCTGACATTCGGCATCTGCCTCACGGTAGCGGGATTCTTCGTCCCGCCCCTGGGCATCATCGACAACTCGGTGCTTTGGGTACTCGGGCAGTCGCTCATCTACAGCGGCTCGATGTTCGGCTTGACAGTATATGTCAAGAACCAGATTGCCGACATCCACTGGCAGGTGACACACTCCAACGAACCCAGAAGGCCCTCCACCGCACAATCACAACAATCAAACAACAATGGCTATGCTGAATCTGAAGACTACCAAGAGGAAGATTAACAAGATAATCCTCCACTGCACCGCAACCCCCGAAGGCAAGCACGTCACGGTTGAGTCCATCCGCCGCTACCATGTCGTCCACCGCGGCTGGAAAGACATCGGCTACCACTTCGTGATATACCTTGACGGCAGTGTCCACAAGGGACGCGACATTGACATGATAGGCGCCCACACCGCAGGGTACAACGCCAACAGCATCGGCATCAGCTATGTGGGCGGTCTGTCCAAGGACGGGAAGAAGTCTATGGACACGCGCACCGATGCCCAGAAGAAAGCGTTGCGTGAACTCCTCGTGCAGCTCCGCGCAATATATCCCAATGCCACAATCCACGGGCATTGCGAGTTCGCCAATAAATCCTGTCCGTGCTTCTCGGTCAAGGAATACTCCGACAACTAACATGTTGATATGAAAGGTTTTTTAATCTATATAGTAACAATCCCTCTCTTGCTCATGGCATCATGCCACAGCAAGAAGTCGGTGTCAATCTCTGAACAGGCGAGGTACGACACCACGGCAGTCCGCAATGGCAGCGCCGAGACCGCCATATCGGTCTCAGTGCTGCGCGAACTGGCCGCCGACATGGACAGCGTGGAAATCTATTTCCATCCGTTCTATGATGACACTTCAATAAATACAAGTGGAACAGACACATCCGCAAACGGTGCTGTTCCCCGAAATTACCCCTTCCCATTCTGGACAGGGATGGGAACGGGTTTTACCCTGAAGGCAAAGCGCCTCTCGCTAAATGACAGGGGCAAGGCAGAGACCGCTTCTGCGTCGCGGGCTCTGCAGCATGAATCAATACAATCGTCCGCAAAATCGGACATAGAAGAAAACACTGCCGTTGAGGACACCAAGGTGGCTGAGCCGGCAGACAATACATGGATGCTCATTGTGTTCTGCATAGCAGCGGGCATCATGTTATATTTCCAACACAAGAGCTGAAGTTTATTTTTTCATAAAGGGAAAGGCGGACGGTCTGCGACAGATATTCTGCCTTTTTTATGATAGGTATTTGGTATTCATCGTTTGTGTTTCCCATTCACCAAAATTGATTTATGATTCGTAACAGCGGGCCACTCGTGAGAGCAGTCCGTTTTTTTATATATTGCCCAAAGCCCGCCCGGTGCGTCGTGCCACCTGACGGGCAAGGCCGTGCTCGGCTTCGGGTATGGCACCAGTGGCGGAGCAAGTGCAGACATGGCGGGATGGCTGCGACATCACCACGCAACCGCCGCGGCGGACGCACGAACACCGCACGGACTCCGCTCCCGTCACCCCTCGGGGAAGGGTGATCAGCAGGCAACCTCGCTGCACTCGGTTTGCCTTGGCTGAACACGCTCCCCCTCACTGCTTCGCTGTGCCACAAGTGTCACGGCGAAACTGCCGTCCTCTGCGTCTGTACCGACATTTCCGTGTGTCTGCCGCTATCCCTGGGCGGGATGCGGTTGCGTGAGGCAGCTATCCCACGGCACTTGCTTCTTCCCGCCACGGTGTCACACACCTCGCATGTTTCACTCTCGCATCGACTTTGCCCGCACAGACTGAGACACGCCGCATCGCCATAGACCCACCCCGAGCCCCGAAGCGCGACACACCGCCAAGCACACGCACTTACTACATCATTGCCTGCCTCTCCACTCCGCTGCCTCGTGCCTAATGGGACACGGGCTACGGCGTTGGGCTCTTGATAAGGCTGAACAAGTTAAGCCACATCTGCACGGCAAGCCGCCGCCCAACGCCTGCCTGTGTCTCCTTGCACCAGACAGCTTCCGTTCCACGGCTGCATGACTCCGACGGCACGCTTGGCGATTGTACCGCACTTCGCCGATGAGACCCTGCCGACATCGAGGCGATTGCCCGCGATGGCGACAGGAGAGCGGAACACCGTGCAATGCAAAAACACGGCAAGCAGATTTTTGATACGCACGGGAGGGATGTGACCGCACATTGCGAGGGCGGTTTTCGGGCAAAATCGGGGCAAATAACGAGGGCATTGGGGGCTCTACCGAGGGTGACGTTAAGGGACACCCTTAACAATCCCGAAGCAAAAGGCTTATTATCAGCCTTTTAAATTACCTGAGTCATTTACAGATAGGCAATTTTTGGCGGCTCGATTCCCCAATTCCGTAACCTAACCTATTATATAACAATCTCTTACGGGCTCCTAAATTTTTCCTTGCCTACCCGTCTTTTCCTTTACAAAACAACCACTGTATTTTTGCCTAAAATTATCTTTCATCTCTAATCTTTAATCTCTCATCTCTAAAAATGAGCAACTACACAACCAACGCAACCACCGTGCTCCAGATAAACGGACACCAGGCACAGCAGCAACTAAACCAACTGCGGGCAAATGCACTCCAGCTCGAGACCGCCATCGCCAAAGCAGCGGCAGCGGGCAACCGCACCGACCTGCGAAAACTGAGAAGCGAACTCAACCAGACCAAACGCCAAATCAATGCCATCGAGTCGTCTACGGCACAAGTCGACAATGTGCTCAGACGCTTGAACCGAGCGACACCAAAGGATCTGCAGAAAGCCCTCCAAACCTTGACACGCCAACTGCAATACATCGAGCGAGGTTCCGCCGCATGGAACTCCCATGTCAGCAAGATACAGCAGGTGAAAACGCAGATTGCTTCGCTCAATGCCGAGATAAGGACACAGGAAGGTCTGTGGGCAAGGCTCAACAACAAGATAAACGAGTGGATGGGAACCATCATGCTCGCAGGTGCCGCCGTGACCGGTCTCATCATGGCTGGACGCAAGGCGGTGAACGCCTACGCCGAGATGGAGGAGGAACTTGCCAATACCCGAAAATACACCGGAATGACAGAGGAAAATGTCAAGAAACTGAACGAGGCGTTTGCCAATATCGACACCCGAACCCCTCGCGAGAAACTTAACGAACTCGCCCAGGAGGCGGGACGTCTCGGCAAAACAACGCTTGAGGACGTGCAGGGCTACGTGGAGGCAGCCGACATCATCAATGTGGCTCTCGTCGACCTCGGTGAGGGAGCAACGCAGACCATCGCCAAACTGACAAACATCTTCCGCGTGGATGAGGAAATGGGGACCAAGGACGCTATGCTGTCAGTCGGTTCTGCGATCAATGTTCTGTCGCAGAACTGTACCGCCTCGAAGCAGTACCTCGTGGAGTTTACCCAGCGCATGGCGGGCGTGGGAGCGCAGGCGGAAATGACCATCCCGCAGCTGCTTGCCTTCGGCGCTACGCTCGACGCCAACGGACAGAAGACCGAGATGTCTGCCTCTGCCCTCGGCAAACTCACGATGATGCTGTTCCAGAAACCGGGCGAGGTCGCTCAGCAAGTAGGCCTCGATGTCGAGAAATTCACAGAAACACTCAGGACTTCGACCAACGACGGTCTCATCATGTTCCTTGAGCGCATCCACGAACTCGGCAGCAAGGACGGTCTCGCTGTGCTGGCTCCTCTGTTCAAAGACCTCGGCATGGACGGCGTGCGAATGAGCCAGGTACTGGCTACGCTTGCCGAACACCTCGACATGGTGAAGTGGGAACAGGAGGAAGCCACCAAGGCATTCAACGAAGCGACATCGGCAACGAACGAGTACAACATCTTCAACAACACCGTCCAGGCAGGCATCGACAAGGCGAAGAACCGCATCCATGAGATGGCGGTGGAACTGGGCGAGAAATTATTGCCGGTCATGAAGCACGTCATGACTTCCACCTCCATGATGATGAGGTTCCTCAATGCGATGGTTGACTTCATCATCAAGTACAAGGGTGCAATAGCCACGGTGACCGCAACTTGGGTTGTATATACCGTGGCGGTCAACGCAAGCAACGTGGCGTTCAAGGCACACTACTACTGGCTTGTGCTGACCGAAGCAGCGCAGAAGTACCTCGGCACTGCGACCCTTGCACTGAAGATTGCCTTCTATGCACTTACAGGGCAGGTGGAGAAAGCGAAAGCAGCCTACACCGCGTTCCACCTCCTTACCAAGACAACACCTTGGGGAATCATCCTCGCAGTCGTCACCGCCGTAGGTGTAGGGCTGTATAACCTGTGCACACGCACGGATGAACTGACCAAGAAGACGAAGGAGGCAATCAAGGCTGCCAAGGGCTACAACGAGGAAGCCGTCAAGGAGCAGCACGAACTCGACATCCTTTTCGACAAACTGAAAGGAGCCGAGAAAGGAACCAAGGAGTATGAGTCTGCTAAGCATGCCATCATCAGCCAGTACGGGAAGTATCTCTCAGGTCTCATCAACGAGAAAGGCGAGATACTTAACCTCGAGGCGGCTTACAACAGGCTCGCCATTGCCGTGCGCAGGGCGGCGCAGGAACGAGGCATCGCAGCAGCGCGTGAGCAGATAGACCAGGAATACTACAAGCAGCTCGCCTCGGGACTCACGGAACTGCAGTCATCGCTCGAGAGCGCGGGTGCAACCGCCCGAGAGGCAGCGGAGATTGTCACCGCAGTGAGCACCGCAATGGCGGCAGGCAAGCCGATACCCCAAAACTACATCGACAAGATCAACAGTTACTCGAAAGGTGTTGAATGGCGATTATTGCCCGACTGGATAGGCGGTGACCAACACCCGTTCTGGGGCGGTGACAGCAGGAAGCCCGCTCCCTTGGTCAACCGCATGTACGATGCCTACGAGTCGCACCGCAAGGGCCTGGCTACACTTGATGCCATGGAGAACGGCGTGTCTCCGCTTAAACATATAGACAACTACTACCTCAAAGGAACCATCGGCCAACTTGAGAAAATCGTCAAGTCGGGAAAGGCTGGCAATGCCATCGTGTTCATCGAGGGTTCTCAGCAGGGCGAGTACAAGGAGGTGTCCGTGACTGAGGCAAAGCAGCTTCTCTCGCAGTACCGCGAGGAACTTGCTTACCGCGGTGCGGGCAGTTCGGACACCAAGGGCTTGAACCTCGACACTGAGCATGGCACCGGCGGTGCAGCGGGTTCAATAGGTTCCTCAAAGGCAACCAAGGGCGGCGGTGGCAAGACAGGCAAGTCCGAGGACAAGTTCAAAGCCGAAAAGGACTGGCGGGAGTACCAGGAGGCGCTGAACCGCATCGAGTACGCGACCGGGCAGAAGAACTACGAGGACTACACCAACCGGATGCTTGAAATCGAGGAAGAGTTCTACAGGAAGCAGCTACAGCATGCCGACCTCACCGCAAACGAAAGGGTCACTATCGAGGCAC